>BTTC01000018.1:0-13638 GCA_036244935.1 bacterium
CAGTACTTGCCACCGGTGGAGTTTGAAACTATATTGCAGGACGAAGAAAGAAAACAGGAGCTCGGACAGGTCACCCTAAAACTGGCGGAGTAATGCTCCAGTTACAGGGGTGCACTCCATAGGACAACTAAAAAAGAAGTACGATGATCTCGAGATCAAGCACTTTGAAAATAAGTTGTGAAAATTATTATCCATCGTGGCACAAAAGAAATTGGGGGGTCTTGCGTAGAATTAGGGTCGCAAGGAAAACGCATTATCATCGATATTGGGATGCCATTGGTTAGCGAGGATGGTAGTCCCTTCGACTTTAAGGAAAGCGGTCGACAACCGAGCGATCTGCTAAAAGATGGCATCCTTCCTACCATCAAGGGGTTTTACAAAGATGAAAAGCCCGAAGTAGAAGCCTTGATAATTTCACACCCTCACCAGGATCATTATGGGTTTGCTGGATATGTAAATCTCGAAATACCCGTTTTGATTGGTGAAGCTGCTTGCAATATTCTTAAGGCCGCCAGCATATTTATGCCCATAGGAATTGATTTTAAAAATATCGTCTTCCTCAAGGATCGTCAGCGTATTACTATCGGCCCTTTCGAAATTACGCCTTTTCTAGCAGATCACTCCGCCTATGATGCATATTCGCTTCTTGTATCTGCTGACGGCAAAACTCTTTTCTACAGCGGAGATTTCCGGGGACATGGCCGCAAAGCAGCGCTATTTCACAAACTAATCCGCCAACCACCTAAAGATGTTGATGTTCTTTTATTGGAAGGCAGTGTAATAGGAAGGACAAATGGCGATAAGGGATTCCAAACCGAAGAAGAGTTGGTACAGGATTACATCAACCATATCAATTCTACGAGTGGGCTGTGCTTAATCTGGAGTTCTGGCCAGAATATTGACCGGATAGTTACGATTTTTAAAGCAGCCAGGAAAGCATGTCGGCAACTCATCATCGATCTGTACACGGCTGAGATTCTGCGAGCTACCGGAAACGATAAAATCCCACAAGGCGACTGGGAAGGCGTAAGAGTATTTATTCCATATTTCCAAAGAGTAAAAATTAAAAGAGAAGAGAAATTTGAACTTTTAGAGCCATATAAATCCAAAAGAATATTTCCTGAAAACTTAGCCAAAGAAGCCAGTCAGTCGGTAATGCTTTTCAGGCCGTCCATGTGCAATGATTTAGAAGATGCAGGATGCCTACAAGAATCCAGCCTGATATATTCCCTATGGGATGGCTACCTGAAACAGGACAGGCAAATACCTTTTCGGGAGTGGTTGGATCGCAACAATATCCCACTTAAAAAGATTCACACATCCGGGCATGCTTCCGTATCTGATTTGCAGAAACTAGCAAAGGCAATCATTCCAAAGCACCTTATTCCCATACATACATTTGAAAGGGACATGTATGAGTCATTATTTGAAAACGTACATTTAATTGATGACGGAGAAGTTTTCGAGGTTTAGTACCGTAGGAACATGGGAGTAATCTAATTTGTCTACATATTCTCATCTGACTCCCCTTTATGCTCACGCAAGGGGAGGAATCTTCAAACTGAGACATACCGCACGTCAGGGGAAGATCAGCTTGCGCCGCCTCAAGGATTTGGATAGTATTGCCGATATGGCAGTCGACATGACTACTGGCGCAGTATCCCTGATCGATCTTGAACCGAAAAACGGCAAGCCTGTAATCGCGCTTGTTTCACTTTACTCTTTCGAATCGCTTGCCATCCGTTACCTTACGGGCGCTGTTCGTTCCGCCGGTTTCGACAGCGTTGAGATTTACTACGAGGATTTCAAACGCAATTATTTCAAATACCCGGATGCTTCCGAGCTTGAGGGTTTCATCAGCCTTTTAAGAGAAAAGAAGGTAGACGTGGTGGGGCTTTCGGTTCGCTCATCGTACAGAAAGCTTGCCGCGATAATCACGAAAGAAATCCACGAAAAACTTCGCCTGCCGGTTATCTGGGGATCGGTTCACGCCACGATATGCCCCGAAGACTCCATATCCGCAGCGGACGCCATCTGCCGAGGTGAAGGTGAAATCCCGATTGCGGAGCTTTTGAACAAGATCAATGACGGCAAAGACATCACCGGAATAAGCGGGCTATGGATAAAAACGCCGGACGGCGGTGTGGTGAAAAACGGGGTTTCCAAGTACATAGACGTTAACGCGATTGCCGATCCGCGCTACGCGGTCGGTAACCAGCACTACTGCCGCGACTACGTATGGCACGAAGGCGACCCCGCGAAGCTCGATAACGGAATAACCGTCATGGCCTCGCGCGGATGCGCGCACAACTGCTCGTACTGTTCCAACAAGTTCTTCATGGCCGCAAACAAGGGCTACCTCAGGTTGAGGAAGGTGGATAACGTCATACGGGAAATCAAAAGCGCCATGAGCGTTTTGCCCAGGATAAACCGTATAAGGTTTCTGGACGACCTTTTCGCCTGCAACGTAAAGTGGGCCGACGAGTTCACCCAAAAATACAAAAAAGAGATAAACCTGCCGTTCGACTGCCTGCTGCATCCGAACCAGATTTCCCGCAGTCTTATGGAAAAGCTCACGGAGGCTGGGCTTTGCGTAGTTGAAATGGGCATCCAGCACGGCTCCGACCGTATGGCCAACGAGGTTTACAACCGCACGGTAAGCAATCAAAAACTGCTTAAAGCCATAAAGACGATGCACGAAAGCGGCGTGCGCGCCAATTACGATCTGATTATCGATAACCCTCTTGAGACCGAAGATGACAAACGCGAGAACCTCGAGTTCATGCTGAAGATTCCACATCCGTACCAGCTTTTTATCTATTCGCTGAACCATCTGCCCGGCACGCCTTTGACCGAGCGGCTCCTTGCGGCTGGGCTTATCAAGGAATCGGACGTGGAGGGCGAAAATGACCATTCCCTTTTTCAGTGGGACGTATCTTTAACCTACAACCGTTCCGTGGAGGACCGTTTTTGGCTTTCCCTGCTGGCGCTTGTGCCGAAGAGTTTCGTGCCGAAGCGGTTCATACGCTTTTTGTCGCGCCGCCGTATATTAATGAGGCATCCCGGGCCGCTGGTGGCCATCGCCTACGTGGCAAATATCATAAAGCTTTGCGGGTTGGCTGTTGTAAGGATAAGGGAAGGGACGTTTACGATGCATCACGTCCGACGTCACGTAAACCTGAGGGAGATAACGGTAAAGTAAAGCCGGCGCGTCCGACGCCGAGTCATGGCAGCTTCCCACCCATGTCGCCCTTCGATAAACTCAGGGTGACAAGAAGTGGCCAGGGTAACAGGATAATGTCATGCTGAACCGCCAAATGTCATGGTGAGCTGTCATCCTGATCTGTCATCCTGAGCCTGTCGAAGGACGAACCACGACAGGCCCACGGCCTCAGGGTGACAATAACAAGCTCAGAATGGCGGGGCGTCAGTTTTTTTATTAAAAGACGTATGTCTCAGATTTTACATCTTCGACGTTGTTGGCTTTATCTATGGAGAAAAACTCCAGAGTAACGGTGCCGCTGGCCGCTATTAACGGATTGGAACTTTGAGTCCTCCATAGGCCGGGGTCAGTGGAATAAGAGTAATAAGTTTCCTCGCATCCCGAATCGTCGCTGCATGACAGGGTGATCGTTTGCGGCGTACTGAAGGGGCCGCCAGCGGGAGAGGCGGTGGTCACAGGCGGTGTGTTGTCACCGCTGGATGAATCGCCGCAGGCCGCCATAAAGACGGGCAAATATGCGGCCAGCATAAATATCTTCATTGAGTTCGCAATCTTTTTCATACTTTTCATAAAAAACCTCTTAATCTTAAATGCGGTTGATCTTCTTTTCGGCACAACATAGAGAAAGTATTAGGCAGTATCTTTGTACATACACAGCTGCACCCGCAGCCGCAGCGCGCACCGATGATCCGGTAGATTGAATAACTGTATTTGTGCCTCGTCAACATAGAATCTGGGATAAACTACACAAAATACCATCCCGTGTCAAACGCAATCGGATATGATTGAAGCGTTTGGGCAAGAGTTGCGTTCATATTGACATAGCAAGATCAATCTGTTAACCTATTCTAACTTAAATATGTTATCTTTAACTTATTGTATTTCAATAGTTTAACCCGTTAACATCCGAAAGGCGTCATAAAGTGGAATTTAGAATAGGCCAGTCCGAGTTTGAAAAATGTCTTCAAAGGGCGCAGGGATTCATAAATCTTAAAGGGGCCAACCCGGTATTGAGCCACATCCGCATCAAGACAACGGGTGAAGGGATAGATGTTTTCGCAACCGATTACGACATAGGCCTGAAAGGTTTTTATGTATCGTCCGTATCGGAACAAGGCGTTGTAACCATGCACGGCCGCACGATTTATGACATCGTCAGGCAGCTGCCCGATGAGGAAATAAAACTCCATCATTCAGGCGCCGGGAGGTGCGGGGTGGCGTGCGAAAACTCCGTTTTCAAGTTGTCCACGATTGACCCGGACGAATTCCCGGAAGAACCGGAGTATCCGGCGGACCAGCTTATGAACATAGACACCGCAATGTTCAAGGATATGCTTAAAAAAACCTCTTACGCAATCAGCCAAAACGAATCGCGCAAGACCTTGAACGGTGTTTTTTGCGAGATAGAACCAAAATCGATCAAGGTGGTCGCAACGGACGGCCACAGGCTCGCCTTCGTAAAACGCAACGTGGAATTTCCAGTAAAGGAAACCATATCCGTAATAATCTCCCGCAAGGCGGTAAACGAAATAATGAAACTCATGGATGAATATGAGGGCGCTCTTCAATTCGTCAGGGCGGACAACCGTATATTTTTCAAGATGGATACGCTTTTGTTTTTCGCCCGCGAGGTTGAAGGCTCCTTCCCTAATTACGAACAGGTGATACCGAAAAGTCACACCAGATCGGCCATAGTCGACGTCGAAAAAGTGGTGCGCGCCTTGAAGCGCGTCGCCACCGTCGCTTCGGAAAAGTCGCATCTTGTAAATTTCCATTTCAAGAAAGACAAGCTGGAGATTTCTTCTGAAGTTACGGAGATCGGCGAAGCGCACGAGGATATAGATATAGAGTTCACGCAAGAACCGCTGAAGGTAGGGCTTAATGCCGTTTATACCCTTGATGCGTTAAATCACATTCAAAGTGAAAAAGCGATTTTAGACATGGGGGAGGCGCTGGATGCGGTTGTGGTCAGGCCTACCGACGATGACGACTTCTTGTCTATCATCATGCCGATGCGTATCTGATTTTTTTATACACGCTCCTTCAATAAAGCTGATCTGTAGAAGTGCCCTTCGTCCTTCGATAAACTAACGGATCACCGTGTCGTGGTTCGACAAGCCCGCCGTGACAAACTGTCACCCTGAGCTTGAAGGGCTGAATTTATCGAACGGTCGAACCACGACAGGCGTTAACCCGCGTTTAATGGGGGTCTGCGTCTGTATTTCCAAAAAATCATACATGATTTATTAGTATGATATCTTGACCTTATTATCAGATAGATAGTATAATTCGTAGTATAAAGCATTTTCCGGATCGTCGTTAAGTGGAGGCAGTGGGAGGTTGCAAAAATTGAGATGACTGGCGCGGATTCATTTTACGAAACGAAGAACCTCGTAAAAAGGTATCTTACCGCTCTTGCGTTAACGGCTTTGCTTATCATCTCCGCGTATGGAATGACCCGCGCGATCTTTTACCAGCAGGATTCGGATGCCCCCACGATCAACCTTGCGGGCCGCCAAAGGATGCTTTCCTTGCAAATCAGCAAAGAAATGCTTTTGCTATGGCAAAGCAAGATGCAGGCATTGAAAGAAAAAAGTTATCAATCGTTAAGGGATACCGTGTTCGAATGGTCTCGGGTGCACACCGGACTGCAGAACGGCGATCCGAACCTGCGTCTTTCCGGTGAAAACAGCATTGAGATCAAAAAGCTGGTTGCGGAGCTGGAGCCTTACTACCAAAAGCTGAAAAACGGCGTCGAAAAGATTTTAGCCCGTGAACCTGGTTATCTTTCCCGCCTGCCTTCATATCCGACAACCGTTAGAGATGTCATGGAGGCTTCCCCGCTCTATTTAAAACGGATGGACATCATAGTATCCCAGTACGAAAAAGAGGCCAGCGCACGGACTGCCCGTCTAAGGCGTCTGGAGATGTATATCGTACTCACGGTGTTGATACTCCTTGCGCTTGAGGCGGTTTTTATTTTTCAGCCCATGGTAAAGAAGGTGCGTAAGACTTACAAAAACCTGCAGGAAGCGAACGATTTATTAGTAGGCGAAATAACAGTGCGTAAGCGGGTTGAGGAAGACCTTAAGGAACACCGCAACCTTCTGGAACAAAGGGTGGGGGAGCGCACCTACGAGTTGACGAAAGTAAACAGGGAACTTGAAAGCGAGATGGACGAGCGCGCATGGGCGGAGGCGGCGCTGAAAGAATCCGAAGTAATGTACCGTACGCTTTTTGAAAGCGCCAACGACGCGATAGTCCTTGCGGATATTGAAACCGGAGTCATCATTGACGTAAATAAAAAAACTGCGGAACTGCTGGGCGGGACGGTGGAAGAAATTATCGGCATGCACGTAACGCAGATCCACCCGGAAGAGGAAGCCGAAAGATACGGCAATATTTTTCAAAAAGCCGTTACCCGGGGGGAAGGCGCCATAAGGGCGGACCTTTCTGTCCGCCATAAAGACGGGCGTCATATCCCCATAGAGATCAGCGCGAACAATTTTGTATTGGGTGGTCAATTGGTCAGGATGGGCACCTTAAGGGACATCACCGAAAGACGCAGGATGGAACGGGAGCTTTTAAAAGCCCAGAAACTGGAATCGCTTGGGCATCTTGCGGGCGGCATAGCGCACGACTTTAATAATATACTCATGGGAATACAGGGCAGCATTTCGGTGGCGAAAATTCTGGCGCGAAACGAAAAAAAAGCCGCAAGGGTACTGACCAGAGCGGAAAATGCCGCGAGCCGGGGAAAGATGCTGACGCAGCAGCTGATTGCCTTTTCAAGGGGATCCATGATTGTCAAGGAAGTTCTCGAAATACCGGCGCTCGTTTCGGAAGTTGTAGAATTCGCCCTTCAGAGCTCCACGTCCGCAGTCGAGTTTGAAGCTGCCCAAAATTTATTCTACGTGGAAGCAGACCCGGGACAAATTTCCCAGGTCATAAATAACATGGTGCTGAACGCCGCCCAGGCCATGCCGGAGGGCGGCGTGGTAAAAGTAAAAGTACAAAACGTGACTCTGGTCGACGAAGAGGCATATCCGTTAAAAGGTGGAAGGTACGTCGAAATTTCAATAAAGGATACAGGCATCGGCATACCGCTCGAAAATATGGACAAAATATTCGACCCGTACTTTACAACCAAGCGGGAGGGGAACGGTTTGGGACTTACCGCGTCATATACGATTATTAAAAATCATGGCGGCATGATAAAAGTGCGGTCCGATACCGATGCCGGGTCTTCTTTTCATATTAATCTGCCGGCCTCCGATAAAAAAATAACACCCGCAGGGAAACTGAACGGGATAATAAGCGGCAAGGGCAACATACTGTACATGGACGACGATGAGACCATTAGAGGCGTACTGGACATCATGTTGACGGAGATCGGATACAAAAGCGTTGGTGTTAAAAGCGGCGAAGAAGCAGTCAGGATTTACGCCGATACCATGAATTCCAAAAAACGTTTCGATGCGGTGATACTGGACCTCGTAACGCCGGGCGGCATGGGCGGCGAAAAGACCGCCGAGAAACTAAAAGAGATCAACCCGAAAGTCATTATAATCGTCTCCAGCGGATATTGCGGCTGTGACGCTTCAAAGAAATTCATGAATGACGGCGCTTTCATTGCCAAGCCTTACAACGTGGAAACGCTAAGCTCTGTATTACAGGAAACCGTAGGCCACGCTTAAACCCGGATTTGGCAGTTGAAATTTTTTCCTGTCGTGGTTCGTCCTTCGGCAGGCTCAGGATGACAGCTTACCATGACAGGTTTTGTCACCCTGAGCTTGTCGAAGGGCGAAGTACAAAACAACCCGTTTGCGTATTATTCATAATGAAATAGTGAATGATCCGGGTTAGGATAACTTTCATGGAACGTATGACGCCAACGCTGCTGATGATATTCGATTACTTCGCCGCCATGCTGGCCGGTTGCGCGTCCGCCGTTCTTGTTGCGGTTTTCATACAGTCAGGATGGCCGATTTCCGTGGGGATGTTTACGGGTATGCTGCTCGGCATGATCGTTCTTGTAATTTCCGTTTTGGCGTTGGGATGGGTTGGCGGCGTTTTTGAAATAGTAATGCCGGGTATGTTTATCGTCATGATCGTGGGAATGGTATGCGGCATGTCCAAAACTTCCGGAAACGCGGATGTTGGGCAGATGGTGATGTTCGGCCTGGTTACCGGGTTGGTAATCCAGTCCGTTTTCCACCTTTATAATAAGTCACTTCACGGTGAAGTTTTACGCTTGCGCGGCGATACGGAAAAGGAGTGAGCGCATTGATGAGCGATCACGTTAAGAAATGGGATAAGGCGTCAAAGTCGTTTGATAAGTTCACCGGCGGCGACAAACGGCGTTACGGAAAGTTCAAGCGTGAACTGTTCGCCAAAGCGTCCGGGAAAATCATGCTGGTTGCCGCCGGGACGGGACAGGATTTTATATTGTTCCCACCGGGGCTCGACATAACCGCGATAGATTTTTCGCCAAAAATGCTTGAAAAGGCGCGGGAAAGAGCCGCCCTCTACAACGGCAGCCTGAAGGTGGCGCAGGCGGACGTTCAGCAGTTGGAATACCCCGAACAAACTTTCGATACGGTGGTGACATCCTGCACTTTCTGCTCCGTACCCGATCCGGTTAAGGGTTTTATGGAAATCCACAGGGTATTGAAACCTGACGGTAAACTTTTGATGTTCGAGCATGTGAGACCGCAGAATTTTCTTCTTGGACTGATGATGGACATCTCTACTACGGTTGCGAAACGCTTCGGGCCGGAGATCAACAGGCGAACCGGTGAAAACGTGCGAAAGGCCGGGTTCAAGCTCACCAGAGAATTTAATATCTATCTGGACATGGTAAAACTTTACGAGGCCGTACCCGTTTAACCCCGATACCAGATTTTTTGTACAAGCTTTTTTACGGGCGGACTCATTTTATTAGCGTCTATGATTAACCAGAACATGTCATATGTAAAAAAAAGTATCGTGTTTATGATTAACTGAAATATGGGATATGTAAAAAAATATCCTGATTGGAACGGCTGGCCGCGGAACAGAGCGGCCGTCATCGCCGAAATCGGCATTAACCACGGCGGAGATGAAAACCTCGCGTGGGAGATGATACGCTCGGCTCATAAAAACGGAGCCGATTTCGTGAAACTTCAATCGTTCGTGATGGAAGACTTCCTTCACCCTTCGATTGAATATTTTTCAGGCATGAAATTGCTGGAGCTATCGCTTGACCGGCAAAAGAGTCTGTTCGGGAAAGCCGCCGAAGACGGCATAAGGCTTATTACAACGCCGTTCGATTTTGCATCCGTTGATATGGCGGAGGAATTCGACCCGCCCGCGCACAAGATCGCCTCGATGGATAACGACAATATTCCGCTGATAAGGTACGTGGCGGAAAAGGGACGTCCGTTACTTCTTTCGTGCGGGATGGCGGATATTGCCGATATTGAAAAGGCCGTGAGCGTAATACGGGATACGGGTAACGATAAACTTGTTCTTTTGCAGTGCGTTTCAGATTATCCAACGAAACCGGAACATCTGAATCTCTCCATGATCGGCCTGCTGCGGGAAACTTTTGGATGTCCGGTTGGGTTGTCCGATCACTCCGTTGGAATAACCGGCTCGCAGATTGCCCTTTCGCTTGGGGCGGTGGTAATAGAAAAACATTTTACAACCGACAGGGGACTGGCGAAAAAAATCCCCAACGCGGATCATTCCATATCCATAGAGCCGCCGGAACTGAAAACGTTAAGCGAGTTCTGCCGGTCGGTTAAAGTCATGATGGGCGACGCGCCCAGACGGCTTACTGAAACCGAAACCGCAGGCAGGGATAAATTTAAAAGGGGGATATACGCAAAAAGAAATATAAAAGCGGGCGAAACGTTAAACCTGGGAAACAGTTCGTTTCTAAGACCTGTGAAGGGGATACGCGCGGGACAATGGGACCTGGTTGACGGCAGAAAAGTAACGCGGGACATACAAAAAAACTCTCCAATAGTTTCTTCCGACATCGAGGAGTGACCGGCAGATTCTGTACTACTACTAACGCTTGTCATGGTGATCTTGTTGTGCTTCGACGAACTCGGCATGACAGGTTAGCGGGTCAGCATGACGATAAGGGAAACAACCCCGTGGGCATGGTTTTTCAGAGGTCTCTACTATTTACACCTCGTGAATTTCGCCCGGTCTGTCCTGGCGCGCTATCTCGTATTTGATCGAGCCT
Source organism: bacterium (assembly GCA_036244935.1). GTDB lineage: Bacteria > Nitrospinota_A > UBA7883 > JACRGQ01 > JACRGQ01 > BTTC01. Next base: position 10,461 of record BTTC01000018.1, read on the forward strand.
TCATCCATGATCGTCTGTACCGATATGCGTACAAGATCCGGGTTGTTGTTCGTGGCGCTGATGTGGGCGAATATCACATTGGCAAGGGAACTGCCGCCGCCGTATTTCAGCAGGCTCGCGCAATCATCGTTCGACAGGTGCCCCAGCTTACCCCTCACCCGCTGCTTTAGCCAAAGCGGGTATGGGCCTATCTTCAGCAGCTCCGTATCGTGGTTGGATTCCAAAACTGCGAGATGCGCCCTGCGGAGCTTTTCTACAACGCGCACCGTTACGGAGCCGACGTCGGTAAGAGTCAGTGCGCGCCTTTCGTTGTGGGTGAACAAAAAGGCTACCGGTTCCGCCGCGTCGTGGGGAATGGAGAAAGGTTCAACTTTGATGTCGCCCAATGTAAAGGATTCCTCGGAGCGGATTTTTTGAGGTTTCATTACATGTTTTTTTTTCAGCGCGCCGTTTGCATTTTCATAGGTGCCGTCCGTCAGGTAAACCGGCAGCCGGTACTTTTTTGAAAAAACCGAGGCGCCGCGCAGATGATCGGTGTGCTCGTGCGTCAACAAGACCGCTTTTATTCGTCCCGGATCGAAACCGATTGCTGATAACCGTTTTTCAATTTCCACCCCCGAAAAACCGGCGTCCACCAGCAAGGCGGTGGAGTCGGTATAAACCAGCGTGCAGTTGCCGCCGCTGCCGCTGCCAAGAACGCATAATTTCATTAAGTCAACTCTCTGGTAATGAACGCACATTATTACACAAATAAAGCGGGCGCGAATTCATCATGAACACGCCCGGTAGAAAAGGTAGGGGCCCCGGGATGTGTCGCTCCCGGGGCCTCTGAATGGAATTGGGTTTAAGAGAGGAGGAGGAGTTAGATCGCCCAATCCCATAGGAGGGTCAAATTGTTTTGTAAGCCATAAACCGTACCGTCATCGTTTTTACGAGCCTCTCCGTTGGAGTCGTCCAGTGTGTATTGCAGCGCTATTCTGGCGTTTTGCACCGGCGTAAACTCCATCCTGATTTCTACCTTGGAGGTGTTTGCGGCGGGAACCACCGTTGCCGCTCCGTTAAGATCGTAAGAATAAGAACCGACCGTGGAAAAGCCGTAACGCCCTCCCATCGTAATAAGCGAATTGATGCGTAAAATAGCGGCGACGCTTAAGCCGCTGTGCGTAACCTTATCCCTTGAGTAAACATCACCGCTTGCGGCTGTCCTGGGATCAACTTGGAACACATTGAAGTCGTAGACCAACTCCGTTTGCCATTTCTTGGCGCCATACTTGAGGGCGAGGATGTAATCCTGCGTTGTTTCGTCGGGTTCAGCCGGGTTGCCGTTAAACTCACCGTCTCCGGCCAGGTTGTATGAAAAAACGCCCCCTGTGTTTTTAAATGTCAGATCCGCGCTTTCGCTGTTCCAGTATCTCAGCGACCCGGAAAACCTGCCGGCGTCGATCCTGCCCATGGCGCTTACGGCAGATCCGTTACTGTAACCGGACAAACCCTCTGCCCTGGTTCCCGAAACGTAAATAAGGTCGTAAGAAAAACTGCCGTAATCAGGATTGCCGAAAAGTCTTATACCCGTATCCTGGTATCCCGCCGTAAGCCCCTGATCCCCGGCGGTGGAAGTGGAATTGCCGTAAAATGCCGTATTGGGCTCGGCGAACCATTCCCTGTGCGGAGATACGGAATCAAAGTCGGCCGTCCTGAAAGCCCCGAGGTCGATCCCGAGCGACCCCTGTCCGAACAGGTTCACATAACGCAAATAGGCCTGTTCAAGGTTTCTGCCCGTAAGAGGATACGAGACGTAATACCCAAGATCGGTACCGACCGTACCCGCGGCGTAGAGCTTTAACGTATTGTCACGCGTACAGCAGGCAAAATCATCAGGACTGGGATTGATCCCCGGCCTCGACTGCGGAGAATAAAGGTTTATCCCGCCTCCGAAACGCAGGCTTATCGGCGGATTGGCGTTTCCGATATCGAGGTTCAAATCGAAGGTCGGTGAAAATTTCCCAACCTCGGCGCCGTCCCGCCCATCTTCCGTTTGGTATCCGTTAATCTTGAACCGCCATCCCACTTTGTTCAATTCAGGCCACGAAGAGTGACAAAGGTTGCACGGCGCCGAGTATTTTTTCGCAAACGCCGGAATGGCTTCCGCATCAGACGGCCAGACTGTCAACGCAACTGCCGAAAAAAACAGAAGAAACGACCAGAAACCGACGGAAACCGGGAATACCGAACCGCTTTTTAATAAACCGCTCCATATCGGCCAGCATCTTGTTCCAAACGATTTCAACTCGACCCGGCACCAAAATGAAACACGCACCGTCTTATTTCCTCCTAATTTAGGCGACTTTAGCTTCAATTATAGATGAATAGAAATAGATGTCAATAAAATATTTTTATTTTGATTAAAAATACATATTTTGACGTAAGCTCACCTTTCCAGTAACAGCGGATGTTCAAAAGGAAGGATTAATCTTGACGGCAATGACTCTGTGAGTTTTTCTACAGGTCTCTACTTTTAATAAAACCCCACGGGATCCACGTCGATTGATACGGAGATGCGCCTGTCTAGCATTTCTAAAACTTTTTCAACTTCCAGCGCCGCCTCGTGGAGATGTTTCGAGTTTTTACCCTTTAAAAGCAGTTTCCAGCGGTATCGGTTCCGCAGTTTGTAGATAAGGGCCGGGACGGGGCCGAGCGGTGATACCCCTGCGGGCAGTTCAGGCAATTTATACATAATGGCCGTCATCGCGTTTTGTAAATAATCCTCTGAATTGGAATCGAACAGTATCCCGATCAGGCGGGTAAAAGGGGGATAGCCGGTTGCCTTTCTACATAAAATTTCTTTATCATAAAAGGATTTATAGTCGTGCGCGAGAGCCGTTTGAACCGCATAGTGGCCGCTTAAGCCGCTTACAATCACCTCGCCTCCTTTCGACCCCCTTCCCGTCCGGCCAGCGGCCTGCGTAATAATGGAAAACGTGCGCTCCGAAGCGCGGAAATCGGGAAAAGACAGATAGTCGTCCGCGCCTATGATGGCGGACAGCGTAAGGTTTTTAAAGTCGTGCCCCTTGGCTGTCATCTGCGTCCCCACGAGAATGTCGGTCTTGCCGCTTTCAAAATTTTCCAGAATTGCAAACACCTTTTCGCGGCTGGGCGCAACGTCGTGATCGAGCCTCTC
>BTTC01000019.1:0-13346 GCA_036244935.1 bacterium
CGACATGATACGAGAACTTATCAACATATCACCCGGCGAAACCAAACGGGAAAAGGCGGAGTTCATCAACCGCCGCGGCGGACTTATTTTCATTGACGAAATGGACAAGAAGGCCAAGGAAGGCAACCTTGTCGGCATGGACGTATCGCGCGAAGGTTTTCAACGGGCGGTGCTTAAACTGATTGAACGAAAGCAGGTATCCATAGACGATCCGATGAGCCCCGCTTCGCAGATACAGGAACTCGTCGACCAGCAGCGTGGGATAAAGGGTCAAAAGAAAAAATCTCTTATCAGCACGGAAAATATACTGTTCGTTCTGGGCGGGTCTTTTCAGAGGCCGCACGACAGCATGGAATCGATAGTAAAGAAAAGGCTTGCCAGCAAGGACGGCAGGATCAAGGAGGACGGCTCGCTGACCATAAGCGGTTTTATAATGGTGGACGGAAAACCGAGAAAGGATAAATTCAGGAACTATTACCGGGACGCCCAGGAAGAGGATTACATCCGTTTCGGCCTGATACCGGAGCTTGTGGGCCGCACGCCCATACGCACATACGTGAACCCTCTTTCAAAAAACGACCTTATAAGGATAATGACGCAGACCAAGGATTCGATACTCGAACAGTACAAGCTGGAGTTCAAGCTCTTCGGCATAGATACGGAATTCGCGCGAGAGGCGATCAGCGAAGTGGCTCAAAAGGCGGAACAAAAAAAAACCGGCGCCCGTGCCCTTGTTAGCGAATGGGAAACCATCCTGACAGATTTCCAGTACGAGCTGCCGGGCACGAACTTCACGAAGTTCGAGGTTACGGGTGACGTTTGCCGCAAACCGCAGGATGTAATGCTTAAACTGTTTGAACAGTCGCCATTCGTTAATTTTATCGAACGTTTCAAACGCGAAACCGGCATCACGCTCAAATTCGCCGATTCGTCCATGGAATATCTGGAAAACCGCGCCGGAGAAACAGGCGTGCAGGTTACTGAGCTGCTCAACAAGCTCCTTGCGGGCGCGCCGGCGCTGAACTACATGAACATCACCGGCGAGTTCGTTATCGAACCCCGCATGATAAAGGACGAAAAATTTTTCGATAAAATGTACGTGGACTGGCACAAAAAACAGATGACGGCTACCGAATGATAACCGCAAAGGCATATTGTTGTTGATGAAAAAGATGATGCGCCGACCAGTCTGTAACCCGCGTCGCGCCAACGCGGCCCAGCCGGTTCATCCATGACGATGCCGGGCGCGGAAGCTAAAAGCAAGGTCAAGTACCACGCGTGGTTCGAGTGTACCGCCGGCTGCGCCGGGAAGTACTCCCTTATGGACGTGGTATACCAGTGTCCCGAATGCGGTTCGCTGCTGCAGGTTGTGCACGACATCGATGCGCTCCTCACGAAAAGCGCAGGCGAATGGAAAAAACTTCTTGCGCGCAGGAAACACGGAAACGAGTGGCCTTACGGCTCCGGAGTGTGGAGCAAAAAAGAATGGGTCTGCCCCGTCATTGACGACGTCAACGTTGTCTCCATGTACGAAGGCGAATCCAACCTCTTCTGGGCGGAGCGGCTCGGCGATAAAATCGGCCTTAAAAATCTATGGATAAAACTTTGCGGGAATTCACATACGGGATCCTTCAAAGACCTCGGCATGACGGTGCTGGTGTCGGTCGTTAAGCAGATGATTTCCGAAGGCGGCGGAATAAAGGCGTTGGCCTGCGCTTCCACCGGAGACACGTCGGCTGCGCTCGCCGCTTACGCCGCAGCCGCGGACATACCGACGATAGTTTTTCTGCCGAAGAACAAGGTATCCATCGAACAGCTGATACAGCCAATATCCAACGGGGCGCTTGTGGTGTCCCTCAACACCGACTTCGACGGATGCATGGAAGTGGTAAGGGAAATAACGAAAGACAAGCAGATATACCTGGCCAACTCCATGAATTCGCTCCGCATCGAAGGACAGAAAACCGTTGGAATAGAGATCACCCAGCAGTTCGACTGGAACGTGCCGGACGTCATAGTGATACCCGGCGGCAACCTCGGCAACGTTTCGGCGCTTGGCAAAGGTTTTTTATTGATGGAAAAACTGGGGCTTGTAAACAAACGTCCCATGATAATCGTCGCGCAGGCCGAAAGCGCCAACCCGCTGTACCTTGCGTATAAAAACGGATTCAGGAACTTCGCTCCGATAACCGCGAAAAAGACCTTTGCGTCCGCCATCCAGATCGGCAACCCGGTAAGTATCAAAAAGGCGGTAAACATACTGGAGGAATTCAACGGCGTTGTTGAACAGGCGTCCGAATCCGAACTGGCCGAGGCATGCGCGCAGGCGGATAGAACCGGCATGTACAGCTGCCCGCATACGGGCGTGGCGCTTGCCGCGCTTCTGAAGCTGGTTAAAAAAGGTATAATAGAAAAAGAGCAGAACATCGTAGTAATATCAACGGCGCATGGCTTGAAGTTTTCAAACTTCAAACTGCAATACCACAAAAACGCGCTGGAAGGCATCAGGGCCGAACAGCCTAACAAACTGGTTGAGTGCGAGCCGGACTTGGACAGCATTCGAAAAATTATTGACAAAAAATTCAGCGCAAGGTAGCCCTCGAAACAAGCAGGGAAATTACGTGTGCATCCACGCGCACTTCTACCAGCCCCCGCGTGAAAACCCATGGATCGACGAGGTGGAGACGGAAGAATCCGCCGCGCCGTTCCACGACTGGAACGAAAGGATTACGCGGGAATGTTACGGCTCCAACACCGCATCCAGAATTCTGAAAGACGGCAAGATACTGGAAATAGTCAGCAACTACGAAAAGATCAGCTTCAATTTCGGTCCCACCCTGCTCACATGGCTTGAAAGGCACAAGCCGAAAGAATACGAAAAAATAATATCGGCAGACAGGATCAGCGCCGAAAAAAGGGGCGGCCACGGCAATGCCGTTGCTCAGGTATACAACCACTCGATAATGCCGCTAAACGGCAAAAGGGACAAGGAAACCCAGATAATCTGGGGAATCAAAGATTTCCTGTACCGCTTCGGCAGGCAGCCGGAAGGGATATGGTTCGCCGAAACGGCTATCGACCGCGAAAGCCTGCTGCTTGCCGCCAAACACGGAATAAAGTTCACGATCCTGGCGCCGCACCAGGCAAAACGGATCAGGCCGATAAAACCGGACGCCGAGTGGGAAACGGTAGAGAATGAAATAAATACGCGTGTTCCTTATATCTACCGCCCGGACGGTGAAAACGAAATAGCCATTTTCTTTTACGACGGCGCGCTGTCGCATTCCATTGCTTTCGGAGGGGGGCTTAACGACGGCCATGAACTGGGACGCAGCATAACTTCCGCTTTCAAAACGGATGAAAATAAAGAAGAAGAGACGAACAATCCTATAATAAACCTCGCAACGGACGGGGAGTCTTACGGGCACCATCACAGGTTCGGTGAGATGGCGCTTTCCGCCATCCTCGAAGCTATCGAAGCCGAGGGTAAAGCAGCTTTAACCAATTACGGCGAGTACCTTGAAAAAAACCGGCCAACCGTAGAGGTGGATATCCACGAAAACAGTTCGTGGAGCTGCGCGCACGGCGTGGAAAGATGGAAATCGGACTGCGGATGCAGCGTGGGCGCGCACGGCGGCTGGAACCAGAAATGGCGCGAGCCGCTGAGAGGCGCCCTCAACGCTCTTAAGGAAAAACTTGACGCGGTATTTGAAGAAGGGGTCTCGCAGTTCATCAAATCGCCGTGGGACGCAAGAAACGGTTACATAGACGTTTTGACAGACCGCGGCAAAACCGGGATATATGCGTTTATCGAAAAATACGGAGCCCGCCCCCTTGAAGCGCATCAGGTAACGGAAACGATGAAATACTTTGAGATGCAGGTAGCGGCGATGAAGATGTTTACCTCCTGCGGATGGTTCTTCAACGACGTTTCGGGATTGGAAACGATTCAGATTCTAAAATACGCGGCGAGAGCTATTGATCTCGCGCAGCAGGTATCGCTGATCCGGCTTGAGGACAGGTTCATTGAAGACCTTTCAAAATCCTTAAGCAACGTAAAGGAAATCGGAACCGGCGCGGACCTCTACGAGTCGCGCGTGCGTCCGCTTAGGGTTGATCCCAGAAAAATCGCGGCGCACAAGCTCATCATAAACGCGCTGCGAAGGGAAGAAGAGACGACGAGCCGGATATACTCGTATGAACTGGAGCTGCTGGACAGGCATCTGGAAGAATATCTGGACACCATGCTGATGGTAGGCAGATTGCGTTTGCAATCCTCCAGTACGCTTGAAACCCAGGAACTGGTTTTTTGCCTTTTGCATTTCGGCGGCCACGACGTCAACTGCGCCCTTCATCCGTTCCTGTCGACGGATATTTACGAGCGGATCAGGGACGAGCTTCTGGATTGCTTCCGCAAACACTCCATGCCGGATATGATCCACGCCGTGGAAGAACATTTCGGGCACAAATATTACACAATCAAGGCGCTTTTCCGCGACGAACGTAAAAAAGTGGTCGAACAGCTTCTCACGGACCGAATATCGCGGTTCGGCGAGGCGTACCAGTCGCTTTTTGAAGAGAACTCGAAGCTCATGGATTTCTTTGCCGATGTCAACGTTCCCATGCCGGAGGAGTTCATGATTGCCGCAAAGTACGTTTTTGAAAAGCGGCTTAATACGCTTTTCCTGAATGTAAACGGCGATGGCGATGGCTATGCAAAAAATATGGGCCACATAATGGACGAAGCGGCAAAATGGAAAATCAAGCTGAGTTACAAAAAGGTGGAGAAAAATATCGATTCATTCCTGAAAAACCTTTTAACCAAAGTAAGCGCCGAACTGGACGATAATTCCGCTATGGTGGTGGTTGAGACCCTGCGCCGTATAAAACACCGTGGTATGAATACAAACCTCTGGGAAATGCAGAACATGCTTTACCCTCTATTCAGGTCCGTATACAACCCAACCAACGAGTTCTACAGGCTTGAGGTATCAAAACCCGGATTCGTCGAGCTGTTCAAGGCGTTAGGCTTTGCCCTCCCTGCAGCTTGAAAACGCCCTTTGTTAAAACTCAGGGTGACAGGAAAGGAGCATGATGAGCCGCACCTTGTCATGGTGAGCTTGTCGAACCATGACAATGAGAAAATGGTAAAAGCGGGCTAGTGCCCTGTCCCGGGAATACCTTGCATAATTATGCAGGATATAATAGGCTTATCCAAAAACGAAAGGACGAAGTCTATGGCATTAGCAGGACGCCCTCTCTCTCCAATTACGCTTTCCCCCGAATTATGTGAACAACTGAAATCTATGGCGAACTCTCGGTCTCTTCCCCACGCGCTCGTCACGCGAGCGAGGATTATCGTCATGGCAAACGAGGGAATGAATAACAAGACCATCGCGCAAAAAACCGGTTTTTGTTTTGCCACTGTGAGCCAATGGCGCAGACGTTTCATCAAGCAAGGCTTTGAGGGGCTTTATGACGAACCCCGCCCCGGTGGCCCTCGATCAATCAAGGACGAACAAATTTCCCTGCTCATAAAAAAGACCTTGAATACCAAACCCCTGAACGATACCCATTGGAGTTGCCGTTCGATTGCCCAAAAGACGAAACTTTCCAAATCCACGGTACACCGCGTCTGGAGAGCTTTTGGAATCCAACCCCATCGGCAAAAACATTTCAAGCTCTCCACCGATCCTTTTTTCGTTGAGAAAGTTCGTGATATTGTTGGGCTTTATCTTAACCCTCCGGATAATGCGATGGTTTTGTGCGTGGATGAAAAAAGCCAGATTCAGGCTTTGGACCGCACTCAACCGATGCTGCCACTTGGGTTGGGCTATGTGGAAGGTGTGACCCACGATTACATTCGACACGGAACCACCACGCTGTTTGCTGCGCTCAACATTGTTTCCGGCAAAGTAATAACCCAGTGCAAACCACGCCACCGCCACCAAGAGTTTCTCCAGTTTTTACGTCATATCGATGCAAACGTTCCCAAAGATTTGGACATTCACCTGGTTGTTGACAACTACACCACTCACAAGCATCAGAAGGTGCGCCGGTGGTTGGCGATGCGACCTCGTTATCATATCCATTTCACACCGACATATTCATCATGGATTAACCAAGTTGAAATCTGGTTCAATATAATCACTCAAAAAGCCATTCGCCGTGGCACGTTCCGTAGCGTTAAAGATCTGATAGCAAATATTCAAAGCTTCGCAAATCACTATAATGCCCAATCCAAGCCTTTCGCTTGGACAGCTACAGCGGAATCAATATTGGAAAAAGTCCAGCGACTTTGTAAACGTATTGCTGGGACAGGACACTAGGAATCAAGTACAAAACAGGCGGCGAAGAAGCCGTCCATCCCGAAACTGCCGGGGAAAATTCTTAAAAATTTTCCATGCGTCAAGCCCGCTTCACGAAGGTCATCCCGTATAGAACCTATATCGCACAAGGAAAACCGCGGGTTCGACTCAAGAAACCTTTCCACGTTTAATACCGTTTCCTCCGGTTCGAAAGAGCATACCGCGTAAATCAGCCTGCCTCCATCCGCAAGAACCCCCGCTCCGTTTTCAAGCATACGAAGCTGCGCCTTCGACGACTTGCTGATTTCCTTTTCCGATTTACGGTACCGGATTTCAGGATGCCGCCTTACCGCGCCGAGGTTTGAGCACGGCGCGTCCAGAAATACGTACCGGAATTTTTCCCTAAACGGGAGCGGCAGCAGGGCATCCAAACAGACAGGATTCAACCTTTTATTACCGCTTATGCCGGAAAGTTTTTTTTGCGATACGTCTGCGTTTACGATTGTTGCCGTGCCGTTTACGTATTCAATCAGCGGTTCGCTTTTATTGCCCCTGCCGCAGCAGAGTTCCAGAACCCGGCCGTCCGCGCCTTCCATCAGGGATACCGCTATGAGCGACGACTGATCCTGCGGAGCGATTATTCCTTTTCGAAAAAGCTCCTGAATCTTTTTGGAAGGAGCGTCTATCTCCACGCCGAGTTTATTAAACCGGTTTTGCTTTGGTTCCAGTGCGTATTTTTCAACAATCTTGTTAAACATGGCACGGCTTTTTACACGAAAGTTTTGAGAAGGGATAAGGTTGTTGTTTTCGAGTATATCGGCGGCGGTACCGCGTCCAAAATCCTTTATGTATTTTTTCACAAGCCATTCGGGGTGCGAGGTTATGGACGCGACCTCTTCCGGCGAATTTTTTTCCGCAATCTCTAACGTCTCGTTAATAACCCTGCGCTGCCGGGCAAAACTACGCAGCACTCCGTTAACAAGGGAGGCGGTTCCGCCGTGCCCATATTTTTTCGCAAGCTCCACCGATTCAAACACGGCCGCATGGGCAGGCACCCTTTCCATGAAAAGCAGCTGATATAAACCGATCCTCAGAATCATCTTTATGACGTCCGGCAGTTTTTCGTAAGGAGGTCTGCATTTATCGGCTGTCAGACGGTCGAGCAGGTAAAGCCGTCTTAAAACGCCATAAAAAAGAGCTTTTATAAGGGCTTTGTCTTTTTCGATTAGTTCGGGATTTTTATTAACGAAAGATTCAAACACGAAGTTGGAATACCCGCTTTTAAGCAGGGTTTTGTTTAAAAGCGCAAGAGCCGCCTCGCGGACCGGGATGGGTTTACCTATGCTTGTCATGGTGAGCTGTCAAAGCGCCCTTCGACAAGCTCAGGGTTACAAATTCCTGTCATGCTGAGTTTATCGAAGCACGACAAGCTGAGTTTATCGAAGCGCCCTTCGACAAGCTCAGGGTTACAAATTCCTGTCATGCTGAGTTTATCGAAGCACGACAAACTCAGGGTGACAACAGGGGAAACCATCCCTTAGCCGGGAGCCGTTACAAACGGCCCCCTCCTTCTAAACAAATGAGGGGATTTGTAAAAGGTAATCGTCACAAACAACATCGTGAAAATAGTTTTTCAGAGGTCTTTATCAATAAACAAAACGGGTTAATTGATTGAAAACTCAAGGCGTCCGTCGAAGTACTTTTCGGGCGGTATGCTGCCTGCGGTTATCCAGCGGTAGACGACGCTCGACCTGAAGAGTTCACGCGGCAGCGTAACGGACGGTGACCGGGTTTTGAGCTGTTTTATTGTGCGCGGCACGCCGCCCTCTATTTCCTGAAGTATGAAGTAATATGCGGAAATCCCCTCCACCGATTCCCACTCAAACAGCAATTTGTGCCGGGTGGCGGAAAGTTTCATCTCCGCCGGTCTGGTTGAAATTTTTTCGCCATGCTGACCGAAGTGAAAAAGCGGCATTTTACCCATCTCTTTTTTATAGATGCTGTACGTCGGAGCCTGGCTTAATATTGAAATGGCCGGCACGCTTGCGTTGAAGAAAAACCCCAGCCATAAAAGGACGGCCACCGCGTAAGCGGGCATGGGAGCCAGTACCCACCTTTTTGCCCAGTACGGAACGGCGCGCTGCGTCTTTTTCTTCTGCACCAGCGCAAGCGCGGCTGCCCGGTAACGCGGCGGCGTTGCGGGCTCCTTTGCGCCGCGCATAAGGGAGGATTCCGCAAAGTAATACGAGGCGTGATCGAAGCAGCGGTCGCACGCGCCAAGATGTTTTTTTATTTCGTCGCAACGAGGTTGGGTTTCTTCAAAAAATCTTGAAAGTTCATCGGTGTCGGGGCATTGCCGAGTCTTTTGCGTCTTTTGCGCGGGTAGTATAAAGGCTGTTCCCCCGGCGGCGATTTGAAAATTCTTTATGGCTTCGGCCCGTTTCAGGCATTCACCACATTCATTGAAATGCGCCGAAGCGGCTGACGCGGAGTTCTTGGAATTTTCCATAACGCCCAGAAGCTGTTCGTTTGACAGGTGGTTCATATCACACCGCCTCCTTTAATCCGGTCTGGTCAAGAATTTCTTTCAACCCTTTTACGGTAAGCGTACCACGGCCTATCGGCGTGCTGTCGGCCATTTGCGAAACAAGTTTTTTTAAGGTTTTATCGATGAAATAAAAAACGTCCGGCTGTTTTTGCGTAGCGCTCTTGCGTTCGGGGTCAAGAGTTAGTCCGCATTTTCCATAAAAATCGAGAATCTGCGCGCCGGTCATCTGCCGCTCGAAAAACAGGTGCAGTATCCTCTTTTCCGCCGGAGCAAGCGTGGATATTGCGGATTTCAGAGCTGATATAAAATTTTCGAGCAATACCCTGTCTTCCGGGGATTCTTCCAACGCGGCAGGCTCATAACCGCCGCCATCGCCTGCGGCGGCTCCTGACGCGGCGCCCACGGTATTGCCCACGGCATCGAACGGGACGAACACCGGGTCGGCAATAAGATCGTAATTACCCGATGTCATAAGCGTCCGTTTAACCTCGTTCACAAGCAGCGCGGTTTCGTGCTGCGACAACCCCATTTCGTCCGCTATTTTATCTTCCGTTTTACGCAGCCGCAGAAAAATGCAGGCGGTCTGCGCCGGTTCGGGAAGTTTTCTTACTGCCGCCGGAAGCCGGTTGTATGCGGTTTTGCTAAAATACCCTGCCATACTTCCACCTTAACCAGTCAACGTAAAATTCCTTTGAATTCAGTATCCGCCAAACGAACGTAGACAGCCTGCAGTTGTTTTTGGCGCCGTAGGCGGGAACCCTTTTTTTAAGCTGTTCCATTATCCATATATAGCTATCCATTCCGGTGCCGCACTCCCCGCCGCGGCTGAAGATGCGGCCACCGTTCAGCCGGTTTGAAACCAACAGGAGTCCGCATGCCGCATCCGGCCGCCGGCAGTATCCTTCGCACAATTTCCGCGCACGGTAAATCGACCAGGCCGTAAACCGCGTTACGAACTCTTCCCACGAATCCGGGTCTCCTGCGGCAATCCGGGAAACCAGACGCAAATCTTCCGCCGCCGAGCCTGTGTCGCGTTCTTGTTGAATCATAATGTCTATTATTGCCATAAAGAGGCGATATTGTATCCGGCTGAATAAAAAACCTGCCGCTTGAATAGACAATCCTGTCCGGCGAACAATTTGCGCGGATCGGCGTATTTATCATGTCGATTAATGTTTGACGGACAAAAATCGGGATTTTAGAAAATTGCGGTGGATTTTTCATGATAAAACCGTGAACAATCCGAGCTGAAATTCAGACGTAAAAGCGGCTATATCCTACGTACAAAATCAAACCGTGGTCGGGTTCGTTACCGTTACGGTTTTTCTGCTACTTATGGTGGCTGCGGACAATCTTCTGGATAATGCCGGTGGTGGAATTGCCTTTTATGTACGGAATCGTCGCCGTCCTGCCGCCCCATTGTACAACTTCCCCGTGCCCGACTATCTGATCTATTTCGTAGTCTCCGCCTTTAACCAGTATGTCCGGTTTTATCGCCCTTATCAGCTTAAGCGGGGTTTTCTCGCCGAAAATTATCACGGAGTCCACGCAGTCAAGCGCCGCCAGTATGTTCGACCTGTCGTGTTCATTTAACAACGGCCTGCCGGACCCTTTCAGTTTTTTTACGGAGGAGTCTGAATTAAGCCCCAGAAAAAGGCGGTGCCCCAGGTTCTTCGCTTTTCTAAGGTACTGTATGTGGCCGAAATGCACGAGGTCGAAGCATCCGTTGGTGAAGACAACCTTTTTGTTACGCCTTCTAAGATCGGCTGCAATGGCGGCGGCCTCTTTTAATCCGACTATCTTTGATTCCATGTAACCCGCGGCGCCTGCAAGTGAGCGCTCTATCTCATCCCTGCCCACCCCCGCCGCACCGAGATGCGCCACCTGCAATCCTCCCGCAAGGTTGGCAAGACGCGCCGCGGCCTCAAGATTCAAACCGCCCAAAAGACCCGATGCGAACACGGCGACCACGGTGTCCCCCGCTCCGGTGACATCGAAAACCTCTTTTGCGACCGTCGTCAGAAACATGCCTTCGCCGTTTTTAGTGAAAAGCGCCATGCCGTCCTTGCCGAGCGTGGCGAGCACGGTTTTTATGGAACATTTTTTCATCAGGAGCCGCGCGGCTTTTTCTACGCGCTTTGCCCCGCTGCACGCGATCCCCGTGGCTTTCTCCAGTTCTTTGAGGTTGGGAGTTATGATGTCCGCCCCGCGGTATTTCAGGTACGAATCCCCCTTGGGATCTATTATCATCGGTTTACCGCTTCGGCGGCAAAGCGTGATTACCTCTTTTAACAGCGATTTCGTCAGCAGACCCTTGTTGTAATCCGAAAGGATCACACCGTCCAGGGACGGCAGCAGTTTTTTAAACAGGACGAGTATCTGTTTTTCGGTTTTTGCCTGAACCGGCTCGCGTTTTTCCCTGTCTATCCTCAGTAACTGCTGGCGGTGCGATAATATACGCGATTTTTTCGTGGTCGGACGGTCATCGGCGGCAACCAGTCCGTTTGGGTTGATACCGTTTCTTTGCAGCAGCGATCTGACCACCTTCGCGTCCTGGTCGTCGCCAGTAACGCCGATGAGAGCCGGAATGCCGCCCAGCATTTCAAGGGTAACCGCAACGTTTGCGGCGCCGCCCAAGCGGTATTCCTCCGAGGAGCAGTCGAGCACTCCAACCGGCGCCTCCGGCGATATCCGGCTGATCTCTCCAGCGATATACTCGTCCAGTATCACGTCGCCGATAACGGCTATGCGAACCGGTTTTATATCCTTGAATTGTTTGTAAAGTTCTCTTTCAGGCATTTTTTATTCCTTTTAAGCTCTACACGATTGTATATTTAATGGACATAAGATAAGCGAAAGTTTAGAAGTCAATGGTTTCTTGTTTATCAGCTTCTTGTGCCTTTCTGAATGGCGATATCGGAAGCGGCATATCAGGTTGTTTTCCATTTAAAATATCCTCAATGGTCAGAATCTGAATTTTCAGGTATTTCCTTCTTGTTTCCTTTGGCTTGTAAAAACCTTTTGCTACAGCCTCTTTTACCATCGGTTTTGTGGGTTTTTCTAAAGTTATAAAAACTCCAATCGTCGCCTCTTCTCTATCAACAACATGACATAGTTCTCTGATATCTTTTGCGCCTACTTTGCCGCTTTTGACTTGAATTATTACCTTTTTTACCTCTCTTTGTTCACCATGATAGATGTAACCGTCGATGCCTGTATCCGCTCCCTTTTTCTTTTCCTTATAAGGTTTGGAACAATCAATAAGAGATAAAGCCCACCATTGGAATTGAAATCTATTGTGAGAGGCAAGCTCTATTGCTCCTGATAAATCTTCGGGTTCGCCTACTATTTTGTAATCTTTTTTTGGTGCTATATTATGTGTATCTTTCATTCTTCTTTTTATTAGATTTATCGCAAGATGGGTTATATCAATGCCAATCCAGTTACGTTTGAGATTCTCGGCTACCGTAACAGCTGTCCCGCAACCACAAAAAGGGTCTAATACTACGTCTCCCTCATTGGAAGAAACTTTTATTATTCTATCTAGTAAAGCTTCAGGCTTTTGAGTTGGATAACCAAGTCGTTCTTTGGCTGATGCGTTAATAATTGGGATGTCCCACCAATCACCAAGCCTTACGCCTTCGCTAAGATATATTTTATACGGCTCTTTCCCTTTCCTCTTTTGCCATCGATACCAACGGCCATCTTCAGCCTGCTTATAATGAGAATCCAGCTTCCCGGATTTTCCCCCATATTCTTTGCGTAATTGATTAAATTTCATTTTGTTTGATTTTGAATAAAACAGGATAATATCATGCAATCTCTGGTAACGATTAGCGGCAGCCGTATATCTTTTGTAACACCAAACAACCTCATTCCGAAAATTTTTCTTCCCAAATATAGTATCCAAGATTATTTTCAAATAATGACTTGCGGTTGGATCACAGTGTAAGTATATGGAGCCGGCAGGTTTCAAAACTCTTTTAAGTTCTAACAACCTTATGCACATCATAACCAGATAAGCCATCATATCGTTAAGACCGATAAATTTTTTCAATGCCAATATCATCTCAATTACTTCGGGAGGCGAATTGCTAATAATCTCCTGAAGCGTATTTTCGGTCTCTTCCGTCCAATGCCACGTATCTTCAAATGCAGTTATCTGAGCCTTTGAGGGCATGCCGGAAGGCTCATTATATAAAATATTGTAATCAGCTTTTGAATTAAACGGCGGGTCGAGGTAAATGAGGTCAACCGTTTCGTCTTTGATATGCCGTTTAAGCACTTCCAGATTGTCGCCGTAATAAAGAGTGTTCATAAGCCGTTGGATCATATCATCCGAATTAACTCACTGGTAGTATCCCTTCAGTAAAAGCCGCTCGGCTTTCAAATCAGCATCTCGTCGCAGAAACTGAAGAACCTGCTTTTACCTATTATGATATGGTCCAGAACCTTGATGCCCACCATTTCGCCGGTGGAGACGAGCTTTT
>BTTC01000020.1:0-12721 GCA_036244935.1 bacterium
ACAACCGTTCGGCAAGCTGACGGCAAACGGCTCACCATTAAAACTTAAAACGCTATAGTTATTTTTACAGGTTTATGTGTCAAGTTTCCCCCAAAATGTTCCGAAAAACAGATCAGGCAGGTAAGGATGTGATTGCGATCAATGAGAGTATTTTGGCAGCTTTGATAACTTATTGAAAATACAGTCCAAAATACCATACGCTGTCCGATCCGCAAAATCGGGCAGGATAAAGTCGAGAAATATCTTCCTCAAACCGAATTTTACCCTAAAGTTTTCTGATACAATGCCGATAAACGGGTGGGTGTGCTCTGGATGTGCAGGGCAATGACCGAATGTTTTTATTGGAGGTGGGTATTTTGAAAATAAACGGTTCCGAATCCGGTTTTTTTAAGAAAGACCGCATAGACAAGACAGGCAAAACGGACAGGGCCGACTCTTCATCCGCCGCTGAATCCGGCAGGTCTTCATCCGCTTCGGGTTCCGCGGACGAAAAGATAGTTGTTTCCGACCTCGGGAAAGAAGTCGCCAGAATACACGAGCAGTTAAAAAAGACTCCCGATGTCCGCGTAGAAAAAGTGCAGGAGCTAAAAGAGAAGATCGACGACGGCACTTATTACGTCGGCAGCGACCAGATAGCCCAGAAGATACTGGAAGATATCATAAGCAGGGGTTGACGTTATAAACGCTCCCCAGCTTGCGGTTTGAATTTTATTTTCCGGTGGCCTGCTTGTATGGTCGGCGGGTTGATCTTTTTATTCCATGCGGCACGCAGGGTTGCTTGGCCCATTTGTCATAGACGAAATCAAAAAATCCTTCAATTGGTCGAGAGCCGCATACCGGCGCTGATTCTCGGCCTGCCTGTTATACCAGGTACGCCACAGGTAGACGTCCAAGCGCCGGCTTCTAACAGCTGACCTTGCAAAAACCGGATGCGGTGTCCTCGATCTGAATGGTCACATGCTGAAGGCCGTACTCCTTTTCAAGTATCACGGTTATGTTTTCAAGGATCGAAACGCCCTGCGCGCGGTCTTTTATTCCGACATGGGCGGTCAGCAGCGCCGTATCGGTAGTGAGCGACCATATATGAAAATCGTGTACGGCGTGCACTCCCTCGACGGATTTTATCCTTTCGATTATCCCGGAGACGTCCAGGTGGCGCGGCGTACCCTCCATCAATACGTGGATGGAATCCCTTAAAAGGGACCACGAAGAACGTATTATCAGAACACCGATAAATATGGATATAACGGGGTCCATGATGGTCCAGCCGGTCCAATACACCACGACGCCCGCCAATACCGTTCCAACCGACGCGGCCAGATCGCCCATTACGTGGAGGTAAGCCCCCTTTACGTTCAGGTTGTCGTGCGAGGCTCCCCATAATATCCATGCCGAGACTACGTTTGCCGCCATCCCGATAACGGCCACGGAAAGCATTATTCCAACCTTTATTTCGGGCGGCTCCTCTATCCTTTGAAACGCCTCGTAAAAAATGTAAAACGCAAGGCCTACGAGGGTTATCCCGTTGACGAACGCGGCGATTATCTCGATCCTCACGAAGCTGAAGGTGTTTTGCGGAGAGGGAGGCCTCATGGAAAGCTGCACGGCAAACAGGCTAAGAATAATGGCCGCGGCGTCCATTATCATGTGTCCCGCGTCTGAAATAAGCGCAAGGGAATTGGAAAGAAAACCGCCGACCGCTTCGACCACGAAAAAAACCAGCGTTACGCCCAATACCAGGGTGAGTCGTTTTTTATTTTTCAAGAGGTTTTCAACCCTGTTATTTCCGGCGTGGTTGTGGGTCATATACGGTTATTACACTAATTGAACGTCATACATAGATTCGAGACCTGTATAGAAAAACTCATGGAATCATTGCCGTCAAAGTTAATACTTCCCCTATGCAAGGGAAGGCGGCCCGCCAGGGTTTTATATATATACTGCCAATGCTTGTCATGCTGAGTACCCCATGTCATGGTGACCTCATTACAACTGAATTTTATCGCCTTTTCACCGAAACTGGAAACATCGGTTATTTCAACTTTGCGAAAAGTTTGCCGGGCAGCTGGCGGACAACGCCTTTTATTTCCAGTTCAAGTAAAATTCCCAAAACAACTCCCGACGGCAGACCCGAACCGTTTATCAGGTGATCGATGTGGCGTTCGTCTTCCGCAAGAAGCGCAAGGAGTTTCACCTCGTCGCCGGAAAGCGCGTGTTGTTCACTTTCTTCCGATAAGGACAGATACGAAACCACCTCGACGGGAAATTCCTCTACTATATCTTCCAGATTCTTAACCAGTTTCGCCCCTTTTTGTATAAGCCCATTCGTTCCGACGGACTGCGCGTAATCGATCCTGCCGGGAATCGCGAACACCTCCCGCCCTTCGTCCAGCGCCGCGTACGCTGTTATAAGAGCTCCGCTTTTGGTTCCGGCTTCGGTTACCAGCACACCGAGTGAAAGACCGCTTATTACCCTGTTCCGAACGGGGAAATTGCGCTTTTCAGGCTCCGTGCCGAAACAAAACTGCGATACCACCGCGCCGTTTTCCCTGATCTTTTCAGATAGCCCCCGATTTTCGGGCGGGTAGCACAAATCAAGGCCGCAACCAAGTACGGCTATGGTGCGGCCGCCCGCCTCCAGCGCGGCGCGGTGCGCGAAGCTGTCCACCCCTCTGGCGAGGCCGCTGACAATAGTGAACCCCATGGCCGCCAGCATCGCGGACAGGTTCTCGGTTGAAATCCTTCCATAAGCGGTGGGTCTGCGCGTACCCACCACCCCCACGGCTATTGCGTCGGTTTCCATTATCTCTCCGGCGACGTACAGCAGCGGCGGAGACGCGTGCAGCGTTTTGAGATTTTGTGGATAGCCTTCATCCAGGGCGGTTATTATCCTGACTTTCAGTTTTTGCGCCTTTCTTTTTTCCGCATCCGCCGTTTTTTGCGGCCTGCACGACGTTATCTGATCCGCCGTTATCGGTCCGATCCCTTTCACCTCCCGCAAGCTCGAAACGGCCATTTTAAAAACGTTGGCGGCGTAACCGAACCTGCCAAGCAGATTGCCGAAATTCGCGACGCCGATACCGGTGAGGGAATTAAGGGCAATGTATGCGTCTGGTTCGTTCAGACTCATGCCGTATGGTAAATAGAGGCCTGCGCCCGTTCCATCGCCTCGACGACGCCGTCCGCCAGAGGCCGTGAAAGTTTTATGAACGGGGCAAAAATATCTTCAAGTTTTCTCAGCTGCTCCGCCTTGTCTGGAAGCGATTCGACTCCCCTGCCGGTTTCCATCCGCAAATGCGTTTCAACCGTCCGAAGCAGCCTGTAGGTTTTAACCAGCGCGGACGGATCGGGAACCGGCCACCCTTCCTTCTCGATGGATTCCAGGATTTCCAGCGTGTTGCGAGATCGTATATGAGGCAGCGCGCCGCCGTGGGTGAGCTTGAGTTTTTGCGCAAGAAACTCTATGTCCACGATACCTCCCCGGCCGTATTTAATGGCGATCTTTTTACGCTTTTTTATTCTTTCTTTCTGGATTTTGCGTTTCATGGCATTAATCCATTCCTCGTCTTTTCCCGTAAGGCTTCCGCCGTATACGAAGCGGTCCAGGCTCCTCAAAAATTCACCGCAAAACGTAACGTTTCCGGCAACGGGCCTCGCGCCGCAAAGCGCCATGCGTTCCCACAGCGCGCCGCGTTTTTCGTAGTACGAACGCGCCGCATCGGCCGTTATGATTATGGGGCCTTTCTCCCCTTCGGGGCGCAGCCTTGTATCGACTTTATAGGCAAAGCCGTACTTGGATATGCCGCCCACCGCGTTCAGGAGCTTTCTGCATAGTTTTGTATAATAGCCCGCGTAATCGATACCGTCAGGTTTTTCCTCCCCCGGATCGTAAACGAACATCAAATCGAGATCGGAACCGTAATTCAGCTCACGCCGACCCAGCTTCCCCAGTCCGATGACGGCGAGCTTCGGTTCTTTGTCTTTCTTCTGGTCGAATTTCTGCGGGATATTCTCCTTGCGCCGAGTTTCTTCCCCTATGATCTTGAGGCTGACCTCAAGGAAATCGTCGGCGAGGTCCGATAACTGCCTCATCAGCGCAAACGGATTGTTATGCGACATCAGGTAGGAAATGCCGATCCTTATGCTTTCGGAGTTTCTGTCTTTCCGAAGCCAGTCCAGCTTTTCGTTATAGCTTTTTATGGTTCCCGGTACTTTTTCAAGCGGCCGCAAGCGGATCGATGACGTGCCGGAGCCGAGTATATCTATAACGTCAGGATGGTTAATCATGGCATCGGCCAGGTTCTGCGTATAGGTGAAAAGATGGATCAGCACTTCCCGCGCGGGAGGGTGGTCGGTAAGGAGTTCGTAGACTCCCTCACGCTGCGTAAGGTTTGAAAAAAACTTGTCGAGGTTGTTCAGCGTATGATTCTTCCGTGGGAGCTGGGCCGTAAGTTTCAGCATTTCCGGAAAAAGCCTTGTAAACATCCTCCGGCTTTTTGTGGATGGATGGCTGAACGGCTCACCGTCACGTATGTGCCGCAAGGAGGCAAGGGCGGCGGACGGATCGGCGAACCGCATCTCCCGCAAACGCAAAAGCGCCGATTCTTCGTTGTCGAGGTCTATATGAAAATCGCTTTTCTCCCCGGCGGCTTCTTCCGCATCTTCCCCGAAGAAGGCCTGGAATATTACGCTGACGCCGGAGATTATGCGGTCGAATTCCCGCATGAGGGTGTCGGAATCCGGCAAGGCCATTTTAAGCGCCAGAACCTCCAACTCATCGTCTTGGGGGAGAATCTGCACCTGGCGTCCGTAGGTGATCTGCATCCTGTTTTCAAGATCGCGCAGGAACAAAAGCGCGTCCGCCAGCGCAGCGTACTCCGCGTACCCGATAAGACCTCTTTCAAAAATACGGTGAAGGGCCTTAAGCGAGTTCGTTTCGGCAAGCCACGGCATTTTCCCGCCATAGATAAGCTGGTAGGCCTGTATTATGAACTCTATTTCCCGTATCCCGCCCTTGCCGAGTTTTACGTTGTTTTTATATTTGTCCCTGCCGGTTTTGAGCTCCAGGTCTATCTTTTCCTTCATCTGCTGGATCTCTTTTAACGCGGAGAAGTCGAGGCTCTTCCGATAAATAAACAGACGGATCATTTCCAGAAATCCGTCGCCCAGCGTTTCGTCGCCGGCGCATATCCTGGCCTTTATCATTGCCTGCTTCTCCCACGGCTGACCCCACGATTCGTAATACAGCTCCGCGTAAGACATGGAGCAAACAAGCGGGCCAAGGCTGCCTTCCGGCCTGAGGCCGAGATCAACGCGATAAACGTTTCCGTGCGGCCCGATGTCGTTAAGCAAAGATGTAATATTCTGCGCCAGCCTGCTGAAGTATTCCTTGATCGAGATCATGGGCCGCTCCATGTTGTTCGGGCCGACGCCGCCTTCGGTTTCGCCGTTATCGTCGTCGCAGATATATATAAGGTCTATATCAGAACTGAAGTTAAGCTCGCGCCCCCCCAGCTTTCCCATTCCAATTATGATGAACTTCGCCGTTTCGCCGTTTTCCAAGATCGGCCTGCCGAAGCGGTCCGTCATGGTCTTTTCCGCCTTTTCAAGCGCGCTCTCTATGCAGACGTCGGCAAGCCTGGAAAGGTCTTCGAGCGTTTCAACCGTATCGGCCAATTTAAGCAGATCGCGCCATCCGATGCGGATCAGCTCGCGGTTTTTGAAATCGCAAAACGCATCCTTGGGATCGTTTACTAAACTCCTGAGTATCGCTTTGCGCTCGCGCCGCATATCGCGTTTGAAGCGCGTTGAATGAAGCACGCTCGGCTGCAGCGCCCAGAAGAGCCACCCCGGATTCTTTATGACCATGTCGGCAAGCGCCTGCGAGCCGGAAAAGAGCACGCTCATCCACGGGATGTTCCTTTTGTTCATATTTTTAAGAAGCGGCTGGTTGACCTCGATAACGCGCTCGATGAAACGTTCAAAATTTATTTTCGCCCGTTTAGGGAAAAAGGAACCCGCAACGGCTTTTTCCAACCACTTTGCGGTGTGGTGGTGAAGCCGATTTTCATCAAAAATCAGCCGGAGTTTTTCCATTTAACGTTTCACCCGGAAATATTTTTACAAATTTTTATATTTTTCACAATTTTCACAAAAAAGAGACTGGTTCACGCTCCTTTTTCACCACACGATCCAATCGTGACAACCGTCAAACCGTATGTTACCCGTCGAGCCAATAAAACGGTGGAAAAAATGTTGTTATAATGCCCGCTGATTTTGTTTTGCAAAAGGCTCTACGTACGTACGAACGAACGACTCGGTCACTACCTCCTTGCGGTGACGGAATGGCGCAATATTTTTTAACTGACGAAAGGGGGAACCCGGTATAAAAACAGTGGATATGGAATCGGTTCGGTTCGGTATGGTTCTGGCGCTGCTTTGCATTTTAATGGGCGTTTATCTGGGACTCCGTTTCGGGAATGATGAAGACAACATCAAGAAGCACATGAAGGCGCAGGCGACCTCCTCCGCCTTTTACAAGGGTGACGATAAACTTATCGAGCTGGGCGTAAAAAAAGGATGGAGGTACCTCAAGCGGTCTCATGAACACTTTCAGGGATTGGGAGCGATCTCGGTGGGACTTATTCTTTTTCTGGCCGCCGTACCGCTAAAGCCCTTGCTGAGAACGGTTATTTCTATAGGTATCGGACTTGGCGCTTTTGTTTATCCCCTTTTTTGGTACCTGATCGCCTACCGGATACCGGAGGTGGGTAAACATGCGGCGAAGGAATCGCTTGTGCTGATGGCGCAATTCGGTGCGGGCCTTTTTGCCGTATCATTCCTTGCGGTGATATTGATCGCGTTGTCTTACGCCGTCTGGAAGGATAACCCGCCCGCTTTCCTCGAACGGTTAATCAAGTAGGGCGATGTAGGTGGGTAATGTTTCTTTTCAAGATTAATTGAGAGGGCACTACAACTTTCACAATAATTTACGAATTATATCTATGTTATTGGAGAACCAAGTTCCCCAACGGTCCAAAAGAATTTGACCTTCTAAAAACTTCTCTGGGTTTGAACTTTCAAAACCATCGACAAACAACTCTGCTCCTTTAATAAAGTCATCCTGATAGTGATCGCCAAAACCAGCGTAATCACGATTTAGGTTTTCTATATCAACCTGCCGAGCTTCATTTAATGCTTGCCTATAATAATCAATCATTGCCTTAATATCATCTTCCGCAACCTGTTCGTATGCCCCTCCACTGTTAGAAATACGGGTCGCTTGATTTGCTAAATCTATGACTCGTTAAAATGAGCCATATTATTGCCACCCGTTGTGTGCCTACTTGGCAAAGAAGGTAGCAAGACATTGCCCGCAAAATAGAAAAATGCAAAAGCAAATATTAAAATAAAAACGATAGAACTTAGCAGATGATATTTGATAGTTTTACTAAACGATTTTTCTATTTCGCCTCGTTTATCTTGTTCTTCTTCGAGCAATGAATCCAAAAGCTGTTTTGTTTGGTGTTGCTTTTTGTGATTGATAGCGAGGAAGCCAATGATCAAAAGTAAGTACCACCATACAAAATCACCAAGCTCAAACTTCTGTAACAGAAAGGCGATTAATGTCGCGTAAGCAATTAGAAAAAAAACTGCTATCGGGAAATAACGGTGATATGTGGAAAAGCGGTATATCTGCATGAGAAAAAACCAGCTCGCAAAAAGGAATATAAAGAACAGTCCCACGTGTCAATTCCCAATGAAGACAAGAACCGTTCCCGGTACGAGTGATATCCCACTCATTACCCCGGAGTACGTGCCGCGCATGAACGCTTGCCAAGCACCAACCACAAACAAGAATACCCCAATGTAAAAAAGAATATCAGAGGAATTTAGTGCTATCTCCTTAATCTTGAATGTTACCTTCAAAAAACATCGTCACCGACGGTTTGCGGTAT
The DNA here is from genome assembly GCA_036244935.1 of bacterium. Classification (GTDB taxonomy): domain Bacteria; phylum Nitrospinota_A; class UBA7883; order JACRGQ01; family JACRGQ01; genus BTTC01. The sequence continues at coordinate 7,959 of BTTC01000020.1, forward strand.
GAAGACCTGTCTCGGTTTTGCGCCGTCGGAGGGTCCTACCATGCCCTTGGCTTCCATCTGTTCGATGATCCTTGCCGCGCGGTTATAGCCGATCCTCAGTCTGCGCTGCACCATGCTGATGCTGGCCTGCCGGGTATTGGCCACCAGTTCAACCGCTTGTTCAAAATATTCGTCGTCCTCTTCGTCGTTGCCTGCCGCGTCATCCCCTTTAGGCGGCGCGAGCAGTATATCCTCGTTGTACGCCGGCTTCCCCTGTTTTTTCAGGAAATGCACCACACGTTTGATCTCTTCGTCGGTCACCAGCGGCCCGTGTATTCTCTGAAGGCGCGACGTGCCCGGCGGAAGAAACAGAAGGTCTCCCTTGCCAAGAAGTTTTTCCGCGCCTATGGCGTCGAGTATCGTGTGGCTGTCGATTCGTGACGTGACCTGGTAGGAAATTCGCGCCGGGAAGTTCGCCTTGATAAGCCCAGTCAACACGTCGACGGATGGCCTTTGGGTTGCCACTATAAGATGTATTCCACTTGCGCGCGCCATCTGCGCAAGCCTTGCCAGACAATCTTCCACGTCTTTTGACGCCACCATCATGAGGTCCGCAAGCTCGTCTATAACCACCACTATGTAAGGAAGCGGCTTTAATAACTCCTCCTCTTCCTCGGCATCGGCCTGTGCATCTAAAAGCTTGGTGGCGGATTTTCGCTTCACGGTTGTTTTCAAAACTTTTCGTTCTTCTCGTTCTTCCAGTTGTTCGGCAACCCAATTGTTGTAGCCTGCGATGTTTCTGAACCCCCTGTCGGCCAGAAGATGATAGCGGCGTTCCATTTCGGCAACGGTCCACCTCAGGGCGTTAGCCGCCTTTTTGGGATTGGTGACAACCGGTGCGATCAGATGTGGTACGCCGTCGTAAATGGACAGCTCCAGCATCTTGGGGTCTATCATGATGAAGTTGACCTCGGTCGGCGACGCCCCGTAAAGAAGCGACATAACCATGCTGTTCAAACCCACCGACTTGCCGGAGCCGGTCGCGCCAGCGATCAGCAGATGCGGTATGGCGGCGAGGTCCGTAACCACCGGCACGCCGGAGGTATCGCACCCAAGCGCGAGCGGAAGCTTTTTACCATAATTATTATTCCCGCTTCTGAACTGATCCGATACCAGAAGCTGTTTCAGCTGAACAGGGTCCACCTCCGCGTTGGGCACCTCTATGCCCACGACCGCCTTGCCCGGTACGGGCGCGAGTATTCGGATGGATACCGCCCGCAATCCCATTGCGAGATCGTCGGAAAGCCCCACGATGCGGCTTACCTTTACGCCGGCCGCCGGCTCGAATTCGTAAAGCGTTATCACCGGCCCCGGCAGCACCTTGACGACGCGGCCCTCTATTCCGAAGTCGGCAAGTTTTTTTATGAGAATCTGCGAGTTTACTAAAAGTCCTTCCTCGCTTTTTTCACGGTTAACGGGTTTTGGATTGTTAAGATACGCCAAAGGCGGCAGGCTGTAATCGGACGCATCGGCCATGAAGCCGAAAGCGCTTTGCCGAGCGGCAAACTCATCGTTCTTTTTATTGGAAGACTCTTGCGCGGAATTTTTTACTATTACGGGAAGGTCGTTTGAGCTTGCAAGCCGGGAACCGGTTTTTGACCAGATTTTCTTTTTGATCCTTTGCAGTTTCCTGATTACCATGAAACACAACGCCGCCGTTTTGCGCCACGCGGCGGATACAATCCCGAATATTTTAACTAGCGCTTCCTTAACCATCTCTGCCAACTGCCTTGTTGACAGCCGGGTAGCCACGAAGAAAGAGACGAAAATCAATGAAATCCCCACGATTGCCGCTCCCGGCCTGGCGAGGTAGCGTACAAGGAAAATTTCGGCGCTAATCCGGCCAAGCAGGCCGCCGCCGGGAGTATCCGGGTAGCTGGGATCCAGAGGTGAAAAAACGAAAATCAGCGTACAAAACGCAAACAAAAAGATAACCCCTCCGCCAAGAAGCGACGATGCGTAGGGAAACGTTTTGCTTCTGAAAAATAAAAGACCGAAGGCCAGCAAGATAACCGGCAGGACGAATGAGGCGCTTCCGAAAAGCTGTATGAGTATATCCGAAAGATACGAGCCGCCAAGACCGGCCAGGTTATCGACAACATGCCCGCCGCCGGAAACCGCATGATTCAACGACGGGTCGGCGGGGCTGTACGAAACAAGGCTGACGACGGCGATAATTGAAAAAGCTATCCAGAAAATACCGAATGCTTCCTTTACCGCACGGTGCATAAGGAAGTCCTTGATCCAGTCCATCACGAATACATCATGGGGTTATCCAACTACCCTTATCAGGCATAAGGGAAAACCGTTTACAAAATCAACCGCCTCGTACATATGAACTCCTTTACATTCTGATATTTGAGTACCAAAAGGTCAAGTAAAATCTTTAACAATAATTTTTTGCCCCGCTGTCCGGAGCATCTCGCGCATCAACGTAGCGGCTTTTTGGCCGTGAAGTACATAAAACCGGAAAATTTCCGCACGGCGGCGGATTTTGAAACAATGTCTTCAATCACTTTCGTGACTCTGTAAACGATTCTGTTAAGGCCGTAAACGGCGAAACCTCCGAAGCTGCACATGAAATTTTCATACCCTGCTTTAGCGAGATTTTTTTTAATGTTTACTTTGGAAATCCTCACAAAACCTTTCTCAACGTTCCAGTTTCCGTACATGAACGGGAAAACGTAATTCATCGGACACAATGAACTGTTTTCCGCGCCGAAAGCTATTACACCCCCAGGCTCCAGGATTCTGGCGGTTTCCCTCAGTCCCTTTTCGATATTTTCCAGATGATGGATTATGCCGAAACCGTAAACGAAGCCGAAGGATTCATCCTTGAAAGGGAGATTTTCCACGTCTCCCACCAGCCTGGGACCACCCGTTTTTATTTTACGCACGCTTTCAAGCGAGATGTCTATGGCCACCGCCGGGCCGAATCTGTCTCCGTACCATCCGCTGCCGCAGCCGACCTCCAGCAGCCTTCCGCTCGGAGCCGCCGTAAGGATTTTCTTCAGGCGGCCAAGATGAACCTCGTTATTTTCATCCATCATCTCCAGCGAACACAGGGCGCGGTTGTCGTCGTACCATTCCCGCTGGAGTCGTTTTTGATCTTTCGTCATATGTCAGGCCGACCATGATGTTGATTGGAAATTTGAACCACGTGATAATCTTTGCTTAAATGCTTAGGAATGTCATTAAAAAATACGACCTGCGCCGTATCGTACGTCGGCGGTTCGCAATAGTAGAAAGATGAACGCCGAAGAGGTTCTGGTCATTGTCCCCGCCTACAACGAGGAGAAGGCGCTGCCGCATACGCTTTCGCAGCTGGTTGAAATATTCGACAGGTCGCAAATTGTGGTGATAAACGACGGCTCTGCGGACGGCACCTCCGTTGCGGCGCGAAGAACCGGCGTAAGGATAATTGACCTGGCCGCGAACATGGGGATAGGCGTGGCGATGCAGACCGGATATAAATTTGCCGTGAAAAACGGATTCAGGTACGCGATCCAATGCGACGGCGACGGACAACACCCACCAAGAGAGATACCGGCAATCATGCGCGAGATGGAACGCACCGGCGCCGATATGGTGATCGGTTCGAGATTTTTGGATACGCGCAGGGAGGGATTCAAATCATATCCGTTCCGCCGCGCGGCAATCCGTTTATTCTCCGCCTGGATAAACATGTTGACACGTTTAAAGGTGTACGACGTCACTTCCGGCTTCCGTCTTGCAAACGAAAAGGTGATCCGATTGTTTGCGCGGGAGTATCCATTCGACTACCCGGAGCCGGAATCGATCATCCTGCTTACGCGCAGGCGGTTCAAGGTGGTGGAGGTGGCGGTTTCCATGAGGCAGCGCCAGGGCGGAGTTTCGAGTATAGGGTTTTCCTCGGGACTTTATTATATGGTAAAAGTTATGCTTGGACTGGCGTTAACCAAACTAAGGAAGGAAGCGTGACTTTAAAACTGCAGATCGTTTCGGTGGCATTCTCGCTGGGGCTGATACTTTTGATATTCGAACTTGCCCGCCGGAAGTTTCTTAAGGAAAGCTACTCGCTGATATGGTTTTTCGTTGCAGGGGGTTTTCTGGTTCTTTCAATATTCGGAGGAAGGCTCAGCGGGCTGGCCGGCTTGCTGGGTTTTGTACAGGTATCGAACGCCATTTTTGTTTATGCCATCTTCCTTTTATTGATACTCATCCTGGGACTTACCGCGGCCATAACCCGCTTGTCCAAAACCTCGGAGTACCTGGCTCAGGAAATCGGGCTTTTGAAAAACCTTATCGAGGAAAAAACAGATAAAAAAAGGGACAGGGCGGACGAGCAGCAGTAGATGCACACGTTAAGAAAGCCTCCGGTAAAAACGCTTTCGCCGGCAAAGATAAATCTTATATTAAAAATCACCGGCGTCCGAAGGGACGGATACCACAGCATTGCGACCCTCTTCCAGATGGTGGATCTGTGCGACGTGATGACTTTTCATCCCGGACCCGCAAACGAAATACGCGTAACCTGCTCAAACGCTTCCATCACCGAGAAAAAAAACCTCGCATACCTGGCAGCCAAATCGATATGGCGGCGCGGACTTCCGGGAGTGAGGATACATGTTGAAAAACATATACCCGCCAGCGCCGGTCTTGGGGGCGGGAGTTCGAATGCGGCTACGGCGCTTGCTGTTTTAAACAGGTTTTTGAACCTGGGTTTATCCGGTTCCGCATTACGG
>BTTC01000021.1:0-12658 GCA_036244935.1 bacterium
CAAGGTCGACGCTCCCGCCGAGACGCACAATCTCGCCGTGGTAACGTTTTGATCCCTGCGGTCCGAATACGTTTACATAAACATCTGTTGCATTTTCAACAACATGATAATTGGTAATTATGTACCCGTCCCCGCTGACAATAATGCCGGAACCTATGCTGTCAACTCCCGCACCGGTAAGAGGTTCGGCGAACCGCAAAGCCCGGTCCGCTCCATTAAAGCGGGGTGATTGTTCAACAGCGTGATTCGCCGCCGATCTGGTTGTGCTTATATTTACGACGCTATGTTTCAAGGCTCCCGCAACGGCGGTGAACGGACTTCTGGAAGCGACCGGCCTTCCAGAAGGCACCCCGACCGGTTGCGCGACTCCGGCGGAAGGTGCGGAAGCGGGCGGAACCGCATCCGAGACAGCTACGTCAATTCCGAATCCCATTCCCTTAAGGTAGTACTCCACGTACCAGTAACTGCCGATCAGGATTAATACCGCGATGAAACCTGTAACGTAAAGAAACTTCCGTAAATTTTTTCCGCAGCTAAGGTTCTGATTGGAGACCATGCCTTACCGCTTTATTTGGAGTCTTCGCTTACGAGTTCTTCGTCGGTCAGGTCGTCTTCGTCCTTGCCGCGCACTACGGAGACGCCCGCCCCTAAAGCCACCAATCCGAAAAGGATCAACGCTATCGGCACAAAGCCCCTCAAAAATTCCGCAACCGACCACCACCAGACGGAGAGTCCCCATAATCCAACGGCAATCGTCACCAAACCAACAATTATATTCGGCATGTATGTCCCCCTTCATAAACTTTTATATTTACCTGCTGCAATCATCGACATGAATTCAAACATTCTCATGCCGCCGGTCTCTCATTGATCCCGGCAACCGCCAAAACATTATCGGCAAACCCGCCGGAAGAATCATCAACCGCATCGCGCCGTTTTGATTTCAGAATCATCAGGGCATAACCCATTACCATAAGGTTGGCCATGCCCGTCAGTAAAAACGGCGCGGGCGGCCCTATCCGGTCGAAAAGAAAACCGCTGGCCTGCAGGAAAATTATTACCCCAAGACAGCCCGCGGTATTGAAGGCTCCCAATACGGAACCCCTTATGTTCTCCGGCGCAATGTCGATGGTGAGCGTCTGCGGGGCCAGAAGGCATCCCGCCTGTCCTATACCCACCAAAACGGCGGGAATGAAAATCTGCCATGTGAAGGGGTTTACAATAAAACCAAAACTTACAAAACCGATCCCCGAAACCGCCAGTCCCGCGGCTATGGCGGGAACCCGCCCGTATTTTTCCATAACGGTTCCCCATGTCGGCATCGAAACAAGCGCTACCAGGCCTATAAACCCTATAACAAGACCCGCCCTTGCCGCGGCTTCCGCATGGTTGATAGCGAGAAGGTCGGCGAAATAGATGAACCATATCATCAGGAAAAGGCCGACTATAATCATGTCGTTCCGGGACGTAAAAGCCGACAGGAAAGTAAGGCGCAGTCCCTTTTCTTTTTTGAGAAGTTCCATAATCCGGCGGAGGGGAATTTTTTTTTCTTCCAGTTTTTCCGCCACGTCAATCAGATGTTTTTTTGCTATCCATGCGCCAGCAAAGGCGATGACCGCTCCAAGAAGGATGGTAAGCGTCAACCCCGCGTGCTGCGGTATCTGAATCAGAACCGCGTAGGACAGCGTGGCGCCGAAGGCCATCATTAAACCGGCGTTGGCGATAAGCCTCGGCCTGGTTTTCCTGTTGGAAAAATCTCCCGCAAGGGCGGCGATCTGCGGCCACACGGCCACGGTGCCCAGAGAGATCAAGATACGTACAAGGTAAAAAACCATCAGTCCGCCCAGTCCCAGCCACAACCCTATTACGTGGCTGAAAGGGACAATAAGCGCCGTTACGCCCGCCAATAAAAATCCGCCCACCATGACGGGAACCCGTCCGTAGCGGTCCGAGATGTAGCCAATGTATCCGATTGCGAATAGATTGACTATCTCCGTAACAACCTGAATGTTGGCATTTATGAATCCGGCATTGCCGCGGGTAAGCCCCAGCGCTTCGCTGAGGTATAAAGGCTGGATAGCGACAATAAGAGTCATGAAAATCATACCAAGCGCCGCGGTAAGATAAAGCGAATTGATATGATTTCCTTTAACGCCCTTATCAGGCATCCTTACTCCCCCCTGTTCATTTGCGTGAAACAAGAGGTCGCTGCGCCGGATATCCAACGCAACACCCCCTGTAAAGTTACAAGGCTTGCGGCTCAATTAGTACAAAGTACTTAAAGTTTGTCAGCCCAAATTCCTATAAGCGGAAATCTCCATGCCTTCGTCAAGAGAACCGACATGATTCCCAGCAGCGAAAAAACAACAATCAAAAGGGCCGAAACGCTGAAAAAGAGACGTCCCACAACGGGCAGATAAAGTCCGAATATGGCCAAAACGCCCCACAGCCAAAGCATTAACCCCTGCCTTGCATGAAAATTCACGTATTCATCGTCTTTATTGATAAGCATGGGAACCAGGCACAAAATACCAAAATAGCTCAACAAGGCCAAAAAGCGCGACTTCGCGGTCGCTTCATAGCTCAAAATATCATTCTGCATCATACCTATCCCCCTGATTTTATGGCGATCATTTTTCGGTTGCCAACGATTGGCGGTGCATGTAGTAGCCGTAAGCCGTTGCCGCTCCCAAACCTAAAAGTACTACCGGACCCCATACGCCGAGGCCAAGGCCCAGTCCGAGGCTTAGGCCCTTACCCGTCCAGATGGTTCCGCCGACCGCCGTTGACTTGGCCGCCGTGGATGCGCCTGCTCCGGCGCCTGCAACCGTTTTGCCGGCACCGGCAACTGCACCCTTCGCGGTAGCGGTTTTGCCAGCAATCACTGTTTGAAGCCCTTCAATTTCAAGACCTTGCATCGCCGCGGTTTTACCCGCCACTCCTTTTACTCCAACGCCTTTACCCGCCAGAAACTTGGCGGCAGCCGCGCCTTCCAATTCCGTTACAGCCATAACCATTTCTCCTCAGTAAGATAAAAGGTAAATTGTCGTTCTTTGCTACTACTAACTATCTCTAAGTTAACATACCTGAACATTTATACTTGTTACTATTGCTTATGTCAATTATTTTTAGAAATATATCTAAAAATACTCGATTATTATACGTAAAATTATTCGCGCCGCACAATTTACGCAGGATGACAACCGCAAAACCCATACGGTTAGAAACAGGGCGAACACGCGGGTTCCCCCAGTGGAGCCCCACCCCTTTTGTTCCCATCCCCGAAAGTTTGCGTGGTGGGGTCCCTGTTAAACCGGCGCTTCGATTACGATGTCGTGGCATTTTATACAGCGTCCCGCCGCCGGATGCGGCCGCGTTGAAACTGGGAGTATCGGCGGGCCGACCTTTTTAATTGTTGAGACTTTCTCCAATGTTCTGCCGACGAGACTTTTCCATTTTCTTCCGGCGGACGCGCCGCCTTTGATAAGGTGGCATCTGCCGCAATCCCCCCAGTACGGATGCGGCATCTGCGTCCCCTTTGTGATTCGCGGTATGCGTTTAATGACAACCTTTGTAGTTCTTTTTTGAGTGAAAGGCTCAATGATCGGGTCCAGAAAATCCGGATGTACCGGATTGGGCATAAGACCCAACAACTGCCCCTCTTCCTGCCTTGAAACTTTATGAAGAGACATGTCCGACAAAGCGGTTCGTTTCTTCCATGCATGGCCGGTTGCAACGACTATCAAGGCAAGAAGAAGCGCGCCGGCAATCCAATAGTAATTATGATTATCCGTTTTCAATCCGGCTTACCTCAGCCTGTTTGACCACAGTGAAAACCCTTCGTCGTTTCGCAAGCGGCATACTTTGCGCCCTATCCTTATTTTCTTGGCATAAACCATTGGGTCTTGTCCGGGCTTATCGAACAGGAATCCGACTCCGGAAATTTTTATGTCGTGCGCGATGGCGCAGCCGGTGTATTTCAGGAACCATTCCGGCCCCACGGATATGCGCTGTTCACCCCCCTGAGGGCCCCCTTGAGGGGGTTCCACCCAGATATGAATCTGGCCGTCATGCTGCGGCAGTTCGGATACCTGCTGGACTATGCCCTCGAACCTTACCGATGGAAAATTTTCAAAATTCCTCAAGCCGGGGAGTTTTGTATTTGCTCCGGGAGTTAAAGCGGCAGCGGGAACCAACCGTCCCCCAGCGGTCATCGGATTGATTGCAATGCCGGAAGTCGGATTCGGCAGGTCGGCTTCCAGCAAATCATCCGGTAAAAGCGCAATGACGGAAGTGAAAAGCAGAAAAACAATTCCCAAAGATACGATCCAGTTCTCTGTCTTCATACCCCTACCAGCCAAAAATCCGCTTGAGTGTCAAGTATCAAATCCACATGGTCACTAGGTTTAATTACCTAGTTGCTGGATGAAAGTATACAACACATCACAACTTATTGGGACGTGGAGCAAGTAAGGAATGAACGTGGCCATCCAATTATTTGGCTTGATTCTTTCAGCCAACGTTAAGTAGAATTACCCAGTAGGATGAGCATTCAATGGGATGAGGGCTACAGCGTCGGGGTTGAGCTGTTCGACTCGCACCATAAGCGGTTGATTGATATTATCGTTAAATTAATCGACGTTTACATTGGCGAGAGCGGCGGTAAAAAAACGAAAACCTCCATCAACATAGTGAGCGAGCTTGCAAAATACTCCACGGAACATCTGGCGGCTGAAGAACGAGCCATGGAAAAATATTATTATCCCGATTTGGAAAACCACCGGCGCGAACATGATAAATTTCGTGAGATGGTAAAAGACATTGCGTCCGAACCTGATACGGCAGCAGTGTCTAGAACTCTTCTGGATTGGTTTAGCAACCACATCCTGATCACCGACAAAAAATACAGCTCTTTTTTCAAGGACAAGGAAATTTAGTTGAAGGATATGTGGAACCTTCATTGTGAGTGGGGGCAATATTGAAACGTCTTAAAGTAAAACAGACCACATTGCCCGCGCTGATAATCATGGCAAGCATCGCGCTGGGCATAGGAGCCTATGCCTATTTCGGCAAAGGCGGGTCGGGTATATCATCCACTCAGAAAGAAATCCTGTTTAACGGAATCACCGGCAATACCAGGCAACTGCTTACAGGAACGGAGGCAGCTTTTCTAAAAAAACCGGGTACGACGATGGACTCCCGCAACGTGGCCGGGTGGATCAAACCAGCCGTCGCGTCCATCTATATTCAGGAGACCAGGCTTGATGGGAATTCAGGGGCTGGCGGAACCGTAAGGGAAATACAGGTAACCAGAAAGCTCGGTTCAGGGTTGGTAGTGCACCCTTCCGGCTATATTCTAACCAACAATCACATCGTAGAATCGGCGGATACGATTATGGTCAAACTTGAAGGTCTTCTGCCGCAAGAGGCGCGTATCTATTCGGTGGACCCCAAGTCCAATCTTGCCTACCTGAGAGTAGACGTTGATTGTACCTTTCATGTCGCCGCCGTCACCAAGCCGAATCATCTGATGCCGGGGGAAGGGGTAATCGCCGTTAGCGTCAAGCCGGATTTAAGCAGCGAGGCGCGAAGCGCAACGGTGAGCGGCGTTAACCGTACTGTTTCAATAAATGGATCGCCTCATGTTGATATGGTTGCGCTGGACAAACTGCTGTCGGCTTCATTCGACGGCGCGCCGCTGGTAGACGTGAACGGATTTGTGGTCGGTCTGGTCGGGCCAGTCGAAAAAGGCGGCGGCAATACGGGCAGGAGCATGGCCATATCGGTTAAAAATATTCAACGTTTCCTTGCCGGTTTCATGGAGCGCGCTGAATTCCCCGTTCTGGTCAATCGGCAACCCTACGGCGCAGCGACGCCAGCAAGAGCCGTGCAGGCTGGGCTGGTCAATGAAAACCCTTTAATGACGGAATCGAACAACCCTGCCTGGCTTGGAATAAACTTTCAAAACTTTGAGCCCGCGCAGGCAAAACAGTATGGATCGCCATTCCCTAAAGGGGCGATGGTGAATTTTATACATCCTTTCGGCCCTGCCCTTAATACCGATATCCAGCCCGGAGACATCGTCCTTAAGGCCAACGGACGCATCATTCGCGGCGCGGGAGATATCGATGCCGTAATCCGCAAGACTCGCGGGGGCGATGTAACACTGCAGATATTCAGGCGCGGCAAAAGAATGGAAGTTACCGTTCCCACCGGGCCGAACCCAACGTTTGGGCCGAACCCGACGTTTGGGCCGAACCCAACGTTTGGGCCGAACCCGACGTTTGGGGCGAACCCGACGCGCGGCAGAATGGTTAACGCGGCGGCAACCGTTCCAGCGCAAAATTCGTGGAACCCGCGCAATCAAGGCGGCATCGGTTTCGCGCAAAAAGGCGTCGATATGGACCGAGTGGTTTCCAACCAGAAAAAACTTATGATAATAGAAAAATTCGGCCTTGAACGCGCCTTGCTGGAACAGGGTATGGACAGCGACCGGCTGATACGCATCGCCAAGGACAGGATGATCGCACGAAAGCTGGGGATTGATCTGCGGTTTATATCGGGTCGGGGCAATAATCTTAATACCGCCATACGCGGTATGCTTCGCGGGGAACTGGCGGCAAGGCTTGGGCTTAGCGCAAACGTCGCGGAGATACCGGGGTTTGGCCGCGATCAACTGGCGCAGGCGGTTAAAAAACAGATTCTGGTTGACGCGTTGGGGATCGACATGAACGTTGCGGCGATTCAGGTAATAACGCTTGACGAAATAATTCAAACTTCGATTGACAATCATCTGGCGCAAAAACTCAACCGCCCGGCGGACGAAATCCGGGCAATAGCAGCCCCCCCCGAAACCCGCCAACGACCCGAACAATCAGATCGAAGCTGGCAAAGAGACGGACCATTCAATGAAAAGACAAAGGATGCGGGAAATGGCCGCTAAACTTGAACTCGACCCAAATCTATTATCGATACCGGGGATGACGCCAAACAGGATGCTTAAGATGGCGGGTGACCGGTACTTGGTACAAAGACTTGGGGTCGATCCAGCCTTTCTAAACATGCCCGGAATCGACCGCGATAAAATAGTCCGCACAGGCGTCACCAGGCATCTTGCAAAAAGGCTGAACCTTTCGGACTCTTTGGCCGTCACACCACGGTTAACGATGGATAAGGTTTTGAAAGCGGCGGAAAACCGCATACTGGCAGCCAAGCTGGGTCTGTCTACGGACATTGCCAATATGCCGGGAATCGGCAGGGAGAGGATCATTCGGATAGCTGGCAACCGCATGATGTCTGCCGCGTGGAACGTAAACTAGGTTGGCTTTAAACCTTGGATGTGTTATAATTTTTTACTACTTAATAATGTTTACTTAATTACTTTGCTCCATTGATTGGGTACGAAGCAAGGTGAGTGCGACAATATACAATTGCTTAAAACATAAAACCATGGACATGTAGAATGCGCGAAACATCCTTTAATTCCGAAGGCAAGCATACGCAGGAAGCATTGCGAAAGGCGAATGAAGAGCTGGAAGAAAAAGTGGAAGCCCGAACCACCGAACATATAAAAGTCAACGTCAAGCTGCTCGGGGAAATAAGAAAGCGCGAAGCGGCGGAAGAAAAACTTCGCAAAAGCGAGATGCAGCTGCTTGAAATCATAGAAGACCAAGCGGAGCTTATCTGCCGTTTCAGGCCGGACGGCACGCTGACTTTCGCTAACGACGCCTACTGCCGGTATTTCAGCAAAACGCGCGATGAAATACTGGAAAGCAACTACCTGCCGCTTATTCCGGTTGAGGATCATGATGCCGTGGAAAAACATTTGAACTCATTTACGAAAAATAACCCCGTCGCTACCATCGAACACCGCATTTTGCTGCCCAGTGGGGATACCAGGTGGTACCAGTGGAGCAACCGCGCAATCTTCAATGCCGACGGCAATATAAAGGAATTCCAATCAGTGGGGCGCGACATCACCCATACGATGGAAGCTAAACTGGCAAAGGAAAACTATCTTAAACGACTGATCGAATCCCAGGAAATTGAAAGGAGGAGAATGGGTGCGGAACTGCACGATGGCCTGGCGCAAGATATTCTCGCCATAAGAAACGGGATTAAACATTATTTGAAATTAACGCCGGGACAAGAAGATTCCAAAAAACCGCTTGAGGACGTACTTGCAATAACCGCGCACTGCATAGAAGAAGTCAGGACGATATCCTACAATCTGCATCCCCATATGCTGGAAAAGCTGGGTTTTACCAAAGCAGTCAAATCCGCTGTAGAAAAAGCATTCCACCCCACCAATATAAACTTTTCCGCCAATATCGATGATGTTTCCGGCATTCTGCCCAAAGATATGGAAATTAACCTGTACCGGATAATCCAGGAAGGTTTAAGCAATATACTTAAACATTCCGGGGCAGACGAGGTTTCCGTGAACCTTATATCAAGATATAAAAGTATTTATATTAAAATCAGTGATAATGGAAAGGGAATCGACAACCAGTTTCGGATGCCGGTTCATGCCGGCAGCGCCGGACTGGGATTAACAGGAATATCCGAAAGGACGAAAATATTGGGTGGAATATTCACGATAGATTCCGTACTGGGAAAAGGGACTACTCTCGAAATAGAGGTTCCTCATCCTGCCCCTGCGCGAGTTGTCAAGCAGCACTCATAATCACCAGATAACACTTGGATAGGATATAGATGAGCGATACATTAAAAATTTTGATCGTAGACGACCACGCCGTTTTCCGTAAGGGACTCCGGGACATTCTAAACGCAAACGATAATTTGAAGGTGGTAGGCGAAGCGCCCGACGGCTTTGAAGCCTTAAAGCTGATAAAGAATCTTAAACCGGATATCGTCATATTGGACATCTCGATGCCCGGTATGAGTGGAATAGAGGTTTTGAAGAAAGCTCGAAAAGCCAAACTGGAGACCCATTTCGTGATCCTTACGGCTTACAACGAAAAGGAATATTTTAACGAGGCGGTAGACTTGGGCGTTAAAGGGTACATACAGAAAGACGATGCGGTGGACGACATTATGCTCGCAATAAAAGCCATTTCGGCGGATAAATATTATTTCAGCCCCCACTTTGCCAGATACCTCATAGAAAGAAGGAACATAAGGAAAGAAGAACCCTCTTTAAGCAAGCTCTCCGACAAGGAAAGGCAGATCATGAAACTGGTAGCTGAAAACAAGACAAGCCAGGAAGTGGCAAAGGAATTGGGTATAAGCTTCAGGACCGTACAGAATCACAGAGCCAATATCGGCAACAAACTAGATATCAAAGGCTCCAACAAACTCCTGGAGTTTGCTCTTAAGAATAAAAACATTCTTTAAGCAAGAATGAATGGATGCTCCCCGCAGCAAACCGTGAGGCATCATCGGTCAGATTAAAACTTGCCACCACGCCTTAAGGAAGGTTAACGGCTATAAACTACCTCACGGAATTAAGGAGCGTCATGAAACGTATCCTTAACACCGGGAAAGTGGTGAAAGCGGCGTAATGGTCATGCCTGAAATTTCAACTAAAAAAGGGCTTGTTTCAAGGAAAGCCGTAATAGCTATGGGCGGGTGAATGTTTTTAAGGTGGAGAAGTAGTATTTTAAAAACGAGCATACGTAAGTGAAATTGAACAATATAAAAGAGATTATTGATAAATGGGCATCAAGTAACCCTTTGGTGAAAAGAGCATATTTATTTGGTAGCCGCGCTCGAAGTGATTTTAAAGAGAACAGTGATATTGATATTGCGATAGAGATTGAACCAGAAAAAGGGGATTCAAATACCCTAGCGACATGGATTTCCAATGCTGATAAATGGAAACAAGAATTACAGCCATTATTGAAATGCAAACTTGACCTCCAAATATATATGCCGGATGAAACACCCACTATCAAAAAGGGGTTGAACGAATCAAGTATTTTGATTTACGAAAGAAAAGAGCTTCTGATCTGATTAAGTTGAGCCTGTAAATAATTTTGTGTAAGTGCCCATTTACATTGTTTCCGGCATTCTTTCAGCGAACTCAATCATAAACCGATTCAGCGCCGGTTTCCAGTTTCTTATCGGCATGCGCGATATAACCCCATTGAAAAATGGCGCGCCCGGCAGGATTCGAACCTGCGGCCTTTAGAGTCGGAGTCTAAAAAATACGCTTTCTAGGCACCCGGGAAGCATTTTACTATTTTTGATTTACTTGCATCGTGCTTATAAATAACCTATAATCAACGCAATAATGGAAAGTAAGGTAAATGGTTTTTTAGACTATGTTGCATGGGGTCGCCTCTTTTTTACTTTATGTGGGTGCCTATAGGGTGCCTAAAATATTATGCTGAAAAAGAAATTAAAGCTAACGAAAATAGTTATTGATAAAATTCCGTTCAATAAAACTGGGCAAACGACTTACTGGGACGTTTCTTTGCTCGGATTCGGGTTGCGGGTGGGAAGAACCAGAAAGACTTTCATCGTACTGAAAAAAATGAATAGAAAAACCACCAGGCGCACTGTGGGCATTTACGGTCAGGTTACACCGGATCAGGCCAGAAGGGAGGCCCAGAGATTACTAGGTGAAATGTCGGCTGGCAAAGATCCACAAACGGCAAAAAGGGAGGCAAGGGCAAAAGGCGTTACGCTGAAAGAAGCTTTTGCAGATTACCTTGATGCGCGAAAAACCTTAAAACCTGGCACTGTAAAACAGTATGAATATACTATGGATCGTTATTTTAACAGGTGGCTTGATAGGCCTGTGGTAAGCATTACCGCAAATGAAATAGCCCGTGAACATAAAAGAATAGGGGAAAGTTCGGCTGGTAGGGCGCAGGCCAATATAGCAATGCGTGTGCTTCGTGCGGTTTTGTTTATGGCCGCGAGAAGATACAGAACCGCAAAAGGCGACCCTATTTTGAAAGATAATCCGGTTGTGTGCGGTATATCTGATCAGCGGTCGTGGTACCGCATCGACAGGCGTCGTACAGTAATAAAAAAACATGAACTGCCAAAACTTTTTGACGCCTTGGATAATTTGGAAGCAAAAAACAAAACTTCTAAAGCGGATACGGTTAAAGATTATATATTATTCCTGCTTTTCACGGGATTGCGACGCAACGAAGCGGCGAAATTACACTGGGATGATGTGGATATGAAATCGAGAAATTTCACAATACAGGACACAAAAAACAATGAACCGCATACGCTACCACTATCAAATTTCCTCTATGATCTGATGAAAAAGAGATATGAAAATCGTTTGCATGACAATCCATATGTTTTTCCGGGCAAGAGTAATGCAAGGCATTTAGTAGAACCCAAAAGACATATAAATAATCTGAGAAAAAAGGCCGGTCTGACCTTTACCGTTCATGATCTCCGTAGAACATTTGCATCTATAGCAGAAGGGGAAGTATCGGCGTATCAGCTTAAACGTTTATTAAACCACAAAACATCGGACTTAACCGCAGGGTACGTAATAACGGACGTGGATTCCCTGCGGCACGGGATGCAAAAAATCACTAATACAATACTGCGGCACACCAGTAAACGTAAAGGTGATGTTATAGAACTTAAAGCAAACAGGTATAAAGTGAAGCATGGCGGTGGATGATTTCTTTCGGGACAATATATTCTATATTTTCATAGCCGCGCTATTTTTATTGGTTTTCATATTCAAGGTTGTCCAGTTAGGCTGGAAGGAAGCTTGGCCGAATATCCGTTCCCTGTTTGCGGATAAGGAAAAAATGAAAAACATTGAGATGAAGCTAACCCGAAACATACAAACATTAAAAGAAGCAGAGTCCAATAACAGGAATTTGCATAGTGAATTGGATAACGTTAAACAAGAGCTTGAAAAAACTTCAATGGAAAACAGAAGTGGACCCCATTGTTTGGACAGTTCGGCGGCGTTTTTAAGGTGGAATCCATGTTCATAATTATGCCGCCAGTTTCTTTGTTTTCAAACCGTAGTAAACTTCATCGGGGGTTCCTCCGTCAAGGGAGGAATGAGGCCGCTGTGAGTTGTAGTATCTGATCCATCCCCCGATAGCGGCTCTGCTTTCCGTTCCATTCTCAAAAGCCTGCAGATAAACGCACTCGTATTTCAGAGATCGCCAAAGCCGCTCGATAAAAACGTTGTCCATCCACCGGCCCTTACCGTCCATCGAAATTCGTATGTCACCTTTTTTCAAAACATCGGTAAATTCCATGCTGGTGAACTGGCTTCCCTGGTCTGTGTTGAAAATCTCCGGCTTGTCATACTTGAGAAGGGCTTCCTCCAGAGCCGCCACGCAAGAACTTTTCTGCTGTACCAATCCATGATCGCCACAAGATATAGAAAGCCGTTTCGCATCGGAATATAAGTGATGTCGGAACACCACGCTTGATTCGGACGCTCAATGTTTATACCCCGCAAAAGATATGGGAAAATCCTGTGCTCCGGATGGGGCGTACTCGTTTTGGGCCGCTGATAGACAGCCTCAATACCCATCTTCCGCATAAGACGCTTGATACGTTTACGGTTAAAATAAAAACCTTGTCGGCGCAGATGCCGGGTCATCTGACGGGAACCGTACCACGGAGTCTTGAGGTACTGTTTGTCGATGATACGCATCAATTCCATATTCTGCGGACTCTCGCCTTTACCTTT
>BTTC01000022.1:0-12609 GCA_036244935.1 bacterium
GGGTACAGCAAGTGTGATTGAAAGGTGTCAATGATCTATGCTGAAATTATCAAATAAAAATAACATTAAAGTAATATCTATAGAATCGTTAAGTCAATATGTTGAGGAATTGGAAAACAGAAATGATCAAGACTATCTGATTTTCAGGGGACAAAAGGATGACAAGCCACTTTTACCAAAAATTGCACGTAAGTTTGACATCCGTAAAGATTATCTTACCCGCGGTAACGGTATTCAAGAACTTGAAAAAGAATTGATTAACGATTTTAAAAAACAATCAGTAAATTTATATAAAGTAAAACCGACAAATGAATGGGAATGGCTATCCCTTGCACAGCACCATGGATTACGAACAAGACTATTAGATTGGACTGAAAATCCACTTGCCGCTCTTTGGTTTGCCATTAAAGAGCCTATCGATGAAGGTCAATATGCGGTTGTCTGGGTTTTAGAATATGATAAAAAAGATCAAGTTGGTGCTGATGAATTAGAAAAAACGCCTTATAGAATTAAAAAAACCCGTATATATTTTCCAAACCATATAACCACCAGAATTACAGCGCAAAATGCGGTTTTTACTGTCCACGGATATATTAATACTAACGATAAGAGCCACTTTCTCACATTAGAGAGAAATAGTACACATAAAAAAAAGCTGACAAAATTTACTATCCCTGCGGATAAGGCAGGGGACATTAGATACAATCTTGATAGGTGCGGTAATAATTACTCATCCTTATTTGCGGATCTTGATGGCTTGTGCAAACATCTCAACTGGGATAGTGCTGAAGTATTAGATGAAAAAAATAAATAGAATTGAAAGGAGGTGACTCAATTGGCACATCCAAAAACAACAAGTAAAAGAGTGGCAAGCACTGCATCAAAATTACTTAGAACTCCAAAAACTAGTAGCAAAACAAAATCAGTATCTGGTAGCGCATTAAGTCAAAAACACGGTAGAAAATCAAAAAGATGAGACCCGCTTGACCTCTGGTATAACCGTGGTTATACTTTAAGTATGAAAACGGCGATATCAATACCCGATCGGATTTTCATAGCAGCCGAGCAGGCCGCAAGGCGCAGTGGAGTCTCGCGCAGTAAACTTTACGCCATCGCCGTGGAAGAATATCTAAAGGCTCATCGCAGCGAGTCCGTAACCGAAAAACTCAATGAGGTTTACTGTAAAAAGCCGTTTGCGTTGGATGCCGCATTGTCAAGGATGCAGTCCGCCTCTATCCCGCCTGAAGAGTGGTGATAAGACGGGGTGAGATATGGTGGGCGTCCCTCCCCGAACCTGAAAAATCGGAACCCGGGTACCGAAGACCGGTTTTGGTAGTCCAGTCCGACGATTTTAACCGTAGCAGCATATGTACAGTTGTCGTTGTGGCGCTCACCTCCAATTTAAGACTCGCCGATGCCCCCGGGAACGTTTTGCTATCAAAAAGAGCCACCGGCCTGCCGAAGAAATCAGTGGCCAACGTATCGCAGGTAATCACGATAGACAGATCGTTTCTGGTAAAAAAAGTTCGTTCGATGCACCAAAGGGAGATGGCGGAGGTCGTGGTGGGTATCCGTCTGGTTTTATCGATTTAAAGCATTCTGCTTTACCATGAAGCGATGTTCATGCGTAGTGTCTTGATATTCAGACCTGTTTCAATCTATCGTATCTGCCAAAATTTAAAACGCTATTAGGATGTTTCACGCTTCGACACGCTCGGCCCTTCGATTAACTCGGGGTGACAGAAGCGGTATCATGGTGAGTTTATCGAGCCACGACCGGAAAAAAATTCAACTGCACGATTTGGGATAAATGCCGGATTTTCAGGATGGCCTGCCCGGGCTGGTTTTAAAAAAATTAATTGTAATTGTCTTCCATTGAATCTTCGAAGTGCTGCTCCACGTAGTCGTCAATCAGGTCGTTTATCTTGTCCTGAAAAAAGTCGATCTCCTCGATGTCTTCCAGGTGGTCGAGGTGGTTTTTCAAAATGTTTTCGAGCATGGATTCCCTGTCCTCCGAGGAAAGTTCGTTTTCGAGGAGCAGGCGGTTTATTTCTGTAATAATCTTGTCTCTTCGGTTCCGGTCCATGACGGCCCCCTATAAAATCGTTATATCCCCGCGTTTCACAAAATCACCGACATTGCTAAGCGGGAACTATTTTAACGAATTCCGAACTGAATTTTTCGGGATCCTTGTCACACGCCGCCATCAGCCTGTCGAGGTTGCCCTGATAACGGTCGCTGTGCAAAACATTGTTGAAGCATTCATAGAGTCCCTTTGTCTCGTTCATGAGCAGCTCCCTGTCGCTATCGTCCAGTAATACCTTTTTAACATGGACTCCCAACTGGGCATCGTCCACTTCTCCTCGTATCAACGCCTTACCCGCCGTCATACCCGAACAGACATAATAGCCCGTCGGCCTTTTTATATTATACAGATTAAAAACAACACCGATAGTGCCCTGCGCGTATTCCATGAAGTAGTCCTTAACCTTCCTGCCGAAAGTAATTATCGGCGGCGTGCGTCGCTCCAGTTCCCGCTTGAAACCGTCTATGTAGGTATTCCATCCCTTTGTGCGGATGTCGGCCCGCCGTTTCTGGTACAGATACAGCATTTCCTCTATGCGCTCCTCATCCGATTTGTTTTCGAGCGCGTCGTAATTTACCTCCCGCCATATTTCCGGAACGCCCGCACCGGCCCTCAACGCGCATCGGTTACCGCCCTGTCCCGCCACGCGGAACCTTCCCGATGGAGCATACGACGCAAAGAGGTCGTCAACCGATCCGGCTATATTAAGCTCTTCCGGGTTGGCGGAAGTGCCGATTGCCACCTGCGCGTCGCCGGGGCACCATACGCCGTTCGGAAACCTCGTCGGAAAGGTATTGACGTACAGTCCGTCGATGAACGCGCATGAGTGATTGCCCATCATTCCGTATACGGAAATCTTTGCGGGCCTTGATATACCGGTACCGATGAGGTTTTGTCCGCATACGTTTCTAAGGATGAAATGCTCGAAGTTTCCGCCGTTGGCGGCGATCATCATATCGTTAAGACGTTTGCCGCTCAGCTCCAGTACTCCGCAGTCTATTTCTATTTCCCGGTGTCCACTTACGATCGACGGAATTTCACTCAGCGGAGTTGAATTGTTCAGCACGAGCATGTTTTTACTGCTCACCGGCGCCGAACTCAAAATTTTTCCTTACCGAAAAGGTCAAACAGCAGCGGATCGGTTCCGTGATACCGGAACTTCCTTGAACCTACCACGTCTTCGTGGGTTGTGAAGCCCAGACCGGCCGCAAGTCCTTCCATTCCCCTCATCCACGAACGAATCATTTTTACGATCATATCCGCTCCTTCTTCGGGGTCTATCCGTTCGCCGTAGCGCCGCGACGTTATGCCCCACGCGCACTGTCCCGTATGGCAGCGCCTGCACATGGTGCATCCCAGCGGAATAAGATGCCGCTGACCCGTTCCGACGAAATCGAACCCCACCATCAACCCCAGCATGGCCGCTTTGGGCGAAGTGAAGTTGCCTTCGCCGATAAGCGTTATCTTCTCGCGAAGCCCCTCGCGTTTGAGCGCGTCGTGCGCCACCTTGCCGAAATAGAGGACGTCGAGACCCTTGTTTTGCAGATCGGTAATGCTTGCCGCCCCGGTGGTGCCGGAGCCTCCGCGAAGGTTTATGTAATCGAATCCCGCCTGCGCCAGGGCAAGCACTATATGCTGAACGTTCCATGCGGTTCCGTAGATGTCCGCCCCCACCAGCTTATCCTGCCCCAGGGCGGCTCGGAGGCTTTCCACCCTCATGCGCAGCTCTTCAATGGAATACTGGAGATGCTGCGGATTGGGGGAGTTAACGTCGCGGAAAGGTTCGATGCAGCGCAGCAGCGCTATTTCATAATCGTTTTTCGGCGCGGGCAGTTTTCCGCCTTTGCCCTTTTTGGCATCCTGACCGTATTTCATGCTTACGCCCAAAAACTGTGATAGATCGACCCAGGGGCCGAAACCGCCGGTGCCGAACTGCAGTATGCAATTTTTGAATGCGGGCGCAAAATCGGGATGCAGATAACCCTCGCCCGTGAAGAACGGACGGCCAAGATTCATGGATGCTATGACGCGCGCAAGCATCGCCTCGTGCGAGTTGGAGCCGTAACTCATGTGAGCGTCCAGCACGGGGGTGTTTACGCGGATGCGGCGTTTGGGATGTTTCCCCAAGTAACAGTTCGACAGCCTGCCGGCGAACTCGTTTATGTTGTCGCGCTGCGGGTTCAGTATGATCGAGGCGTCTATCAGGAAATTTTCCCATTCGAGCGGACGCTTGTAGTTATGCATCGACCCCACCATTTTCCTGCCGTAAGAGCGGTCCAGGTTTTGTACTATCACGTTTGAATTTATCATGTCGGTACCAAGCACCGCGTGGTTGGGGTTGAGGTCTACCGTGATGGCGTTTGTTGGACAAAAGGCGACGCATCGCTTGCAGTTGCAGCAATCCACGTCCATTATCCTGAGTTCTTTCGCCATGTAATCGGACCCGTCTTTCGTGCGTCTGCCGCGCGCGTCGGTGGCGTGGCTGGCCATGTTGAATATGCCGGTTTTCCTTTTGGTATCCGTAAGGTTGTGGGTGCAGTTGACAACGCAGGCGCCGCACCACACGCATTTACCCGGGTCAACCTTCACGCGGTACGGTCCGCCTATGTTCCCGATTCCGGTAGATAGCGGAGGCTCGTATACTATTTTATTTTCGACCCTTTTCATCATCTTTATACCACGCTGTGGTTTTTCAACTCCAGCTCTTCCAGAGTATCGCCGAAAGCGCCTTTTATTTCGCCGTTTTCCTTAAGCTCGAACACGGTTATCTTCCCCGGTTCGCAGTTAATGGCCTTGTATTCTTTTCCCGTCAAAAAAGCGGTCTGGTAGATGCACTTTTCCTCGGATGACCATATTACGGATTTGCCGTCGCTACTTCTGCCCATCCAGAGTTGACGCAGGCCGTCGCGGTCGCGTCCGCTTATCACGTGCGCCATGCCGCCTTTTCTTATGATAGCCACGAACGACGACGGACCGGACATCTTGTATCTGGCCAGTGTTGGGTTCAACTTGACTATTTTCTGATATTTCATGCGCGTATCTTCGGACAGCTGTTCTTCTTCCTGGGGGAACATCTGGCACATGGCCCATTCTATCTGCTGGTAAGCGAAGTTCCTCTTTACGAAAAGATTGTCCAGTTCAAGGAGTATCGATTCTGAATCGGTGCCTACCATGGACTTGATACCGGCGGCCTCGATACCCTGGGCGTTGGAGGGAGAGCTTGAGAGGTCACCGTTGTGTATTATGTTGGAATTCAAAAATCCAATCGGATGTATGCCCCACCACACCCCGGAATTGACTATCGACGTGGGCCAGCGCATGTGTATCATTACGGCGCCCACGTTATAGTCGGCGTACTGCTTTAAATCGTATGCTTCCATGGTCGTATTCAGATCGCTGGCCGATACGAACGTACCTATGTTTTTGCCGGAGCTGAATATACGGGCTCGTCCCCTGTTGCAGGTGTTGAACTCCTCCACCAGCCTGCGGACGTAGGTATTCGGGTCGTCGGTATGCTCGCGGCACATCATCTCGTCCGGCGTCGGATTGTCGACGAAGTAGCGGCGCAGTTCCGGCAGGCTGTATTTGCGGTACATCTTCGGCTTTACCAGCGGCTCCATCTCTCCTATGTGCCTGAGGCCGATCTTGTGTTCGGTAATAAGCGGCTCCAGCTCGGCGGCAATCTGACGGTTCAGGTACATCACATGCAGCGCGTACAGGTTTTTGTTTTCAGGGTAGATGCCTTTTATCATCACTCCCGCGCCGTATGTCCCGCGCGACTGAAGCTCTCCGGCGGCCCTGATCGAAGCGATGAGATTGACCTCGCCGATAGCCGTGTAAAGGCCGCAGCTTCCGGGAGAGACCCCCTTCGAGCCGAAATCTTCCGGCGTAATCGGCATTGGCATAACAACCCTTTTTTTCATTATTCCTCCAACACCGACGGCGTCACAACGTTTCTGGGACAGTCTTCCCAGCATTTTCCGCAACCATCGCACTCCTCGGATATCTCGAAAAACACGCCTTCAGGGTCCCACGGCTCCATCTTTTTTTGAAGCCCCTTGTGGTCGCACGCGTGGAAGCACCAGTCGCACGTGGATTCAGCGCCGCCTACGCATGTGCCGCATTTAAAACAGCGGTCGG
The DNA here is from genome assembly GCA_036244935.1 of bacterium. Classification (GTDB taxonomy): domain Bacteria; phylum Nitrospinota_A; class UBA7883; order JACRGQ01; family JACRGQ01; genus BTTC01. Next base: position 6,227 of record BTTC01000022.1, read on the forward strand.
CCTCCAGCATCGCCTCCCCTTTGTTTAGCGGCAGCAGCATGTCATCGAAGTTTTTCGACCGCACGCCGGCGGGTACCAACGGACTTCTGAGGCGCATTCTTTTTTGATAATAACGCAAGACGTTCATATCCTCGTAAGGCACCTCGGGAAGGCTTTCCTTTAACAGCTTTCTACCGCCGGAAAGTTTGCGGTGTATTTCATCCGCCGCGCGTTTGCCGCCTGCTATCGCGTGTATGACGGTTCCCGGCGAATCGGGCAAAACGTCGCCGGCGAAAAAAATCCTGTTATCTTCCGGGATTTCCCATTCAGATGGTTTTTGCCCGATTGCGGTAAAAACCTTTTCGGCTTGTATCTCTTCCATTTCGCCGGGTATCGGTTCAGGCTTGCGTCTGCCGGATTCGTCGGATTGGCCGAGACGGTTTTTCTGGAACTTCACAACCTTGCCGTCAAAAGATACGGGGGTAAGCAGGAAGCGGAATTCCACCCCTTCTTCCCGGGCTTGAATGTATTCCTCGTAATGGGCGGGCATCTCGTCCATCGTCCTGCGGTAGGCTGCAATGACCGGCTTTGCGCCAAGACGCACGGCCGTCCTGCAGCTGTCCATGGCCGTATTGCCGCCGCCTATCACCACCACCGATTTACCCTTGAGGGAAATCTTTTTGCCGCTTTGGGTAGCGCGCAGGAATTCGAGCCCGTTTTCGGTTTTACCTTCGATGTCGGCGCTTATCGATTGGTCAGCCCCCGTCGACACCAGCACCGCCTGGAATTTTGTTCCGTTAAGGAGCGATTTAAGCTCCCTGCCGATAAGTCTATGGCCGGAGTTGAGCGTTACGCCAAGCGAAAGGATGAAATCCACCTCCCTGTCCAGCACGCTTTTATCGAGCCGATATTCCGGGATTCCGTACCGAAGCATCCCGCCCGGCTTGTCCTGGGCATCGAACATCTCCACCGCGTAACCGGCGCGAACGAGGAAATACGCGGCGGTGAGTCCCGCCGGCCCGGCTCCTATTATTGCAACCTTCTTGTTGTTTTTGCGTTTCATTTTCGGCCGCCAGCCGGCGTCGAAGCCTTCGTCGGACAGTGCCATCTCGAGCCGTTGTATGGCCACCGGAGTGTCGAAATAGACGCGGTTGCACGGCTTTTCGCAAAAGTTATAGCATACCCGGCCCAGAACCGATCTTAAGGGGTGCGATTCCATCATGATCTGCCACGCATGATCCGCCTGGCCGCGGCTGAGGGCGTATAACGCACCTGCTATGTTGGTGCCCGCAGGACACCCGTTAACGCCCGCGCAGGGCGCAGTCTTGTTCTCCCATTTGGGCACAACAAATGTTGTTTTAATACCACTCATGCTATCTTTTTGAAATTATCAAACTCCCGAAATGAGGCGACAGTCTAACAGATTTCCCTTACTAAATAAACGCCGCATTCGACGATTGTGGTAGCAACGTAATTATGTCACTCCTTAACTGCTACGTTAAAATGTCATCCCCCTGCAATGGGGGGAGAATGTCGGGTTATGGAAAACATAAGTCTGACAATGGAAGAAGCGAATAAACATGCGTACGGAGCCGCGGAAAAAAATCAGGCGGTTTGTTTTGCCGTATTTTTTTCTTCCGCGATACGGCGCAGGTTTTTTGCGGCCTCCACCATGACGGCAAGCGCGGCGCGAACTTCGTCCCAACCGCGCGTTTTAAGTCCGCAGTCCGGGTTGACCCATATCTGCTGCGGCGAGAGAACTTCAAGCGCCTTTATTAACAGGGATTCCATCTCTTCCAGTGGAGGTACGCGCGGTGAGTGTACGTCGTAAACTCCGGGGCCGATTTCTCCCGGGTATTTGAAGCGCGTAAAAGCGCCGAGGATTTCCATCTGCGAACGGGAAGTTTCTATGGAAATTACGTCCGCGTCCATTGCCGCTATGTGTTCGATTATGTCGTTGAACTCCGCGTAACACATGTGGGTATGAATCTGCGTTTCGTCCTTCACGCCGCTTGACGCCATGCGGAAAGCTTCCACCGCCCATGATAAATAGCTGTCCCAGTCGCGACGGCGAAGCGGCAGCCCTTCCCGAAGCGCGGGCTCGTCTATCTGAATGATCCCGATACCCGCCGCCTCAAGATCAAGAACTTCGTCCCGTATCGCAAGCGATATCTGTTTGCAAGTCTCGGAGCGTGCCTGATCGTTGCGGACGAACGACCACTGCAGGATCGTAACCGGGCCGGTAAGCATTCCTTTTACCGGTTGTTCGGTTAACGACTGCGCGTACCCCGCCCATTCAACGGTCATCGGTTTAGCGCGGTATACGTCGCCGTAAATTACGGGAGGCTTTGTGCAGCGCGATCCGTAACTTTGAACCCACCCGTTTTTGGTAATGGCGAATCCCTCCAGAAGTTCGCCGAAGTATTCCACCATATCGTTACGCTCGAACTCGCCGTGCACCAGTACGTCTATGCCGGTTTGTTCCTGAAAACCTATCGTGCGTTTTATAATCTCCCGAATAAAGGCGTTGTACGTATCTTCATCGATCCTTCCGGCCTTCAAATCCGCCCTGGTCGAACGCACGTCCTTTGTCTGCGGAAACGATCCTATGGTGGTGGTTGGAAACATCGGCAGTCCCAGCCGTTTTTGCTGAACCTCCCGGCGGGTTTCGCGGCTGCCGCGCTGGTGCGGGACGTTCCCGTTTAAATCCAAGAGCCTTTTTTTGACGGATTCATTATGTATGCGCGGCGATGATTTTCTACTTTCCATCAACGTGCGGTTTTCGGCGAACGTTTTTTCAACTTTTGAAAAGGAGCCGCCGGCGGCCAGTGAAAGCGTAACGACTTCCTCAAGTTTTTGTTTGGCAAAGGCAAGCCACCCGCGCAGCTCGGCGTCAATTCCGGTTTCGAGATCGAGGTCGACCGGCACATGGAGAAGCGAACACGAGGGGGAGATCATCACGCGGTCCGATCCCAATGCGTTAACTGCGCGTTTAACGATTGCAAGGGCTTCATCAAGATCGGTGCGCCATACGTTCCTGCCGTCAACAACGCCCAGCGAAAGCAACTGGTTTTCATCAATACGCTCCAACGCCTCATCGAGCTGCTGCGGCGCGCGGACGATATCCATATGAACCGCCGCTACGGGCAAGCCGGAAACAACGCTTATGTTTTCTTTCAAGCTGTCAAAATAGGTTGCAAGTAAAAGCTTTATATTGGGGACCGAACCGGCAAGACCCGCATACGCGTGTTTGAAGGCCTTTTGGGATTTTTTATCCGTATCAAGCGCCAAAAAGGGTTCGTCCATCTGCACCCACTCGGCGCCGGCGTCGGAAAGTTTTTTTAAAACCTCCTCGTAAACCGGCAGAAGTTTTTCGAGTAGTGAAAGAGGGTTAACAAGGGACTTATCTTTCGATTTGCCGAGCAGCAAAAAGGAAACAGGGCCGATCAGTACCGGTCTTGTAATTATTCCCAGTTCTTTTGCCTCTGCGAACTCGTCTATCACCCTGGCGGATGAAAACCGGAACTTTTGGGCTGAGCTGAATTCGGGGACAATGTAGTGGTAGTTGGTATCGAACCACTTGGTCATTTCCATAGCGTGAGCTTTGGGCCGGGATTGCGTTGCCTCGCCTTTGGCCGTGCCCCTGGCCATGGCGAAATAGGTTTTTCCCAAGTCAACCTTCCCGCCGTTCCAGCCGTAACGTTCCGGTATGCAGCCGACCATGGCGATTGTATCCAGTACATGGTCGTAAAGTGAAAAATCACCGGAAGGTATGTGGTCGATTCCGATTTCCTTTTGAAGCAGCCACGCATTTTTACGTAATGAACGGCAAACGGCCAGCATCTCGGACTCGCTTGTCTTGCCCGACCAATATTTTTCTACGGCTTTCTTAAGTTCGCGCTTCGGCCCGATGCGCGGAAAGCCCGGATTTGCCGCTATGACCATTTATGCCTCGGATAACCGTTGGATGTTAAAAAAACGCATGATAAGGGTACGAACCAGTTTTTAACTACCTGTTCATACTAACACGAAGCCGGGGATATGCGCGTCGTAATAAAATACTGTCCGGGCAAAGCCTATAGCGTTTTAAGTTTTAGCAGATACGATAGATATTCCAACAGGTCTGAATATCAAGACATTACATATGTACATCGTATTCATGGTAAAGCAATATGCTTTAGATATTCCCTTTGCTCGATTCCTGCTTCGACCAAAGAGACGAGAGAAACAGCGAACTGACAAGCGCAAACATGATAACCGTTCTGTTAACTACGGCTGCGTGCAGCTCTATACTATCGAATCTAATTACCGTGTAATAAAAAATCTCCGTGAACACCAGTCCCAAAAATAAAACCTCCCACGCAAGAGGCGTTAATAGTATTTTTCTGATATTGAACAAGACATTGATAAGCAGCACATAAAATATTATCCCGAAATTACCGCTTAAAAACAGGCTTTCCCAAAAACCTTTCGTTATGTATTCATCAGTTATCGTAACCTCGTCTGGTATGAACGCCATTCCTATTATCTGACTTGATGCTTCCTGCACCAAATCCGTCAGGATTTTGAGATTGTGGGTGTGGTAATTCTTTATCGCAAAATAACACAGTACGGGAAGTAACAAGTAGATCGTATTCGTTTCTGGCCGTTTTCCCTTGAAAACAAAAGTATAAACGATAAAAAGCACGGCCATGGACAAGCCGGTAATCCCTGCTATCTCACCCTTGTTTTTTATGAAACACGTAATTGAAAAAAATAAAATCAGCGTCTTAAGCTCCTTTATATCGTTATCACGAACATAAAATGAAAAAAACAAAAAGCCGAGAGCATACGGCATTGCCAGCCTGACATCGGCGTATGTCGTGGTGCCGTGATACGCGAATAACGGTATGGACAGCGCCAAAAAAACAGCGTAAATACCCTGTTTGCGGTTCCCCCGAATTGCAGGAGCGAAAAAAAGAATTAACAGGAAAAAGAAAAGCGAAGTAATAATCGTGTAGTTCACATAAAAGTGTTCGACACTTCCATTAACGTGCCAAAACAAAACGGTTACGAATGAAGGCCATATCCCATTTTGAAAATACAGAGCGTCCGTTATTTCCGAAAAGTTGTTATCGTATGCCAGCATGGGCGTTAACGCCCTCAAACGCAGAGCGTCATCAGCGTTTGAGGGCGTGCTGACGCTATGGACAGCAATCGATATAAAGAGTATCGCGCAATATACAACAAGGATCGAGGTTATGGAAAACAGACGGGTTTCCGGCAGATACTTTGTGGTCATTACATTTTTGGCGGATTGCAAGATTGAGCGCGACAACGATTTTGTACGAAGCAAAAGAATAAGTATCGGTGACAGTAAAATCAAAAATGACAACCATGCGCTGACGGACAGACCGAGCGCATATGTGGAAACAAAATACGCCAGGGAGTAATACCCGGCTCCAACAAACCAGCCGATAGAAATATCATAAATCAGATGGTTTCTTGAGATATCCAGCAGCCGCGCAAGGCTGTAACCTGCGGCTACAAACAGCAGCGTTCCCAATAAGTACGTCATTGTTTTACGGCGATAAATGCGTTTTTATTCAGCTCGTACCTATTTGTAAAACCCGGCGGTAGATCATGCTTTGAGTTGTAAGAAACAATCACGTTGATTTCCGATGCGTTCAATCTTGAAACATTCGCAATCCCCGTATATTCATGGCTGTCGGGGTTGTGAAAAACGCACTCAACCGGAGCCAGGTTAAAGCATAGCAGCTCTGGAGAAAGCCAGTCCCTTTCTTCTCCCATAAAAAGTACCCTGTCGGTTGGATTGACCATCTCCCTCGCCGCAGCGACAAGATGACCGAGCTCCGGTCTGAAATAATTTTTGCGTATCTTGTCGTTGCTTGAAAGAAAAGGGTCGGCGTTGACGATCGGCAAAAACCCGGCAGCAAAGTGAATGCCGTAAACAAGAATAAAAATGATGGATATGGCTGGCAGGAAACGTAAAAGATTTTGTCTGATAAAAACCCCGACGCCTGCAAAAATAAAAACCGTCACAATGAAAACCGATCCCAAAACCATCGGCCAGTGCAGCTGTTTTTGAAAATCCCAGTAAACGGGCGTTAAAAAATTTATTGTCGTTACCCTTATCGCCTCCGGCCTCCAGAAAAACGCGCGGTTTTTTTCCTTGCGATATACGGAAGGGTCGGAAACCGTATCGGCTTTGATGTCCTTGATCAGTAATAGGCCGGTACCTTCTATCAGCAGTATTGGATATGATTCCGGCGACCAGTTGATGGTATGCCGCAAGTTTAAATCAATATGCCCATTACCTTTCATCAAGGAACGGGGCATAAGGAGGTGGCGCGCTAAACGGTAATTTCCCTCCTTGACCGTTGCGTAAATCAAGCGGAAGTACC
>BTTC01000023.1:0-12534 GCA_036244935.1 bacterium
AGGAGAAAAACGACGGACTGGTAATACGCCGCAGCCGGCTTAAAGGAGCAAAGCTGAACGGTCATAACGACCACCGGGTTGTCATGAGCCTTGCTGTTGCGGGACTCGCGGCGGAGGGGCGGACGCAGGTCTCTACCGCAGAGTCTGTAGACGTTACCTTTCCTGACTTCGTCGATCTAATGCAATCGTGCGGGGCCGATATGGAAATGAATCGAAACCGTGGGTGATATCCACCCCTTTACCGGTAACCCATATGGACGTGTACGGGAATATTTTTAAAACCGCCTTCGGGTGGGCTGCGGTTGTCTTCAACGGCGACGGAGCGGTGTTGAAGTTTTTTTTGCCGACCGGGAAAACCGATGCCGAAAATTTCATATTCATAAATGGATTACGCAAACGAAAACCGCTTCTGCAAGTTGAAACGAAAGTAAAAAAGTACTTTGACGGAAAGCGCGTAAACTTCGAGGATACTGTTGTATGTATCTACAAAGGTACTGTATTTGAAGGACTTATATATAAAAAATTGCGGGAGGTGCCATACGGCGGCGTGATCTCTTACTCCCGGCTTGCCGGTAAAGCTGGAAGTCCGCGCGGGGCAAGAGCGGCGGGGCAGGTTGTGGCGAAAAACCAACTGCCGCTTATAGTCCCATGCCACCGGGTCATCAGATCGAGCGGGGCATTGGGGAAAAAATTTTCGGCGGGGGGCGGCTTGGATTTAAAAAGGAAAATGCTTGAACTGGAAGGAAGCTTTTAAACTATTTCTGTGATAACGAGTCTGCCGTACATATGTACAAATGTACAAAATATCTAAAATTTCCATTCCCAGTTTGTAAGTTCATCCATGAACGAGTGGTTCGTAAGGTCGTACTGTATGGGAGTTACCGTGATGTATCCCTCTTCAAGGGCTTTTATATCGGTTTTGGGGTCCTTATCGTCGTTATCCATGTAACCGCCCTGCCAATAGTAATCCACGCCGCGCAGATCGGATCGTTTTTCGAAAGCAACCTGGAATACCCGGTCGCTTTGCCTGCAAACCTTGACGCCCTTTATTTCCGGCTCCTTTAAAGCCGGGACGTTTATATTCAAAAGCGTTCCCTGGGGCAGTCCGTTTTTCACCATAACGGAAACCGTCTTCACCGCAAAACTGACGGCGGCTGAAAAGTCGGGTTTTGTATATGTATCAAGCGATACGGCAAGTGACGGAATTCCCAGCAAGGTTCCTTCCGTGGCGGCGGACACGGTGCCCGAGTAAATGATATTCGTAGCTACGTTCGCCCCGGTATTCACGCCGGAAACGATAATATCCGGCCTGCCGTCCAGCAGCGCTTTAAGCGCAATTTTTACGCAGTCGGCGGGAGTGCCGTTAACCGAGTATCCGAACAGCGTTTCGCTTGCGTAAACCTCGTTTACCCGCAGCGGTTCGGAGATCGTTATGGCGTGTCCAACCGCGCTTTGTTCGCCCTCCGGGGCGACAACGATGACATCGCCAAGTTGTTTGAGTCCGTGCTGCATGGCTCTTATACCGGGCGCGTTAATGCCGTCGTCGTTGGAAAGAAGTATTCTCATTCAGGTATTTTTAGCATGCGGCAGATTAACAGTCAAAAGGGACTCTTCCAAAAGATTTTTTACTGTCCAGGTAAGGGATGGTTCGACCGCGTTGACTCATGGGAAAAGGTAACTGAAAAGATAAAGGGGAGGCATTTTTTTATACGGCCTCACGATTCATGTAAACTTAAACCATTAAAGATTTTCTTCTTCTAGGTTGGCAATTCAATAAATGACAGTTTCCTGAAAATATGACGAGTAAAGAGATCGTTTAATAAAGGACTGTATTTCCTATTTATTAAATTATATTCTGATTTTGTAAAATGAGAGGGGGCAAATTTTTGAGCATCTTCATCGCCAGGTAATGACCGTAAAAGTCCCTTTTTTTCTTCAAACAGGTAATGCTTTAATTCATATGAAAGGCTTGTTTCTCTATATCTGGGAACATTGAAGATAGCGTAAAGCACTTTTTTTGTATCACCAATCTTAAAGTCATTAAGCAGTTTTATTTTTTGACTTAAAGTATTTATCTTTTTAACTAAACTTGCTTCTTCAGGAGTTTTTGTACTCAATGGAGGATTAGATATTATCCTTTCTTTTCTTCCTCGAAAATAATATCTCCCCCACAATAAAGCGTCTAGCCACTGGTCAAATCTCTTAAAATCAACATTTGCAAGCAGCTTGACAATATTCCGCTCAATTTTATCCCATTCACTTTGTAGTGTCTTATATTCTAATATTCTTTCTTCTCTCAAGGTTTGTATCTGGTAGTAAAAGGGGTCAAAGTCTTTGTGTCGGATCATAGGATTATTTTTAGTAATGTATTTCATTATTGTTGGAAGCAATACCGTTCTTATCTGAAAGACTTCAAGCTTGGAAGTAATATATGGTAAATGCAATAGGACACTATCTAAATCCGTTACCTTTTCTTTTTTGATTGTAATTATTTGTTTGACTTCAAGGTTCTTTATTGCACGTCGAAAGTTAATATCAAACGATTTCTTAATAGTTCCTTCCTCAATTATTGCTTCTTTCGACCTATATTGATGTCCAGTTCTCCTGATTTCATCCCTGTCGAATGCTATTTCCCAAAGAAGGCGATTTAGAATAATGGGGAGATTAGCGTGGCGATTTTGGAGATTGATTAGTATTGCTCTTTGCAACCTGCCAAGACCAAGCGGCATTTATGTTAACTATTCATACGGCTATGATAAATAGTCAAAAGGTATTTTTTTAAAGAGACCATATATCGAACTGAATCCAGAGACCACTCCAAAGATGGTACTTAAAACACTAATATACACAAACATATCTCTCACCATTTCAAAAACTACATACATGCATATAATTCTAAATTAGAATTTTTCAAATCGCAAGTGTTAACTTTCCAGCGCAACGCGTCGAGATGCTATTGAAGGAAATATTTTAGTAATATACTACTTATGCGCGAAAGACATTTTTTGCTATAAAAAGAGTTATAGATGCAGATCAGGATTTTCACCTCAGGGTTGCAGGGAATTTTGCTGACTCTTGTTTACGTGGCGCTGCTCTTCACCACGCTGCCGTATACGCCGTATTATGCGGGCCGCTTGTCGAGCATGGGTTATCTTGAAGAGGCGGTTGCCGGAATGTTCATCGTTTCTTCATTGGTCGTTGCACGCGGCGCGGTCAGATCCGGCAGATTAAAATATCCGTCGTTTTGGGTTACTATCGTTTTGCTTGTTATGATTTATATTTTTACAGAATCCGTTACGCAGACCTATGCGGAGCCTTTGCATCTTTTGACATACGGCATTTTGGTGTTTCTGATTTTCAGCGCGGCCCGGTTCAGATTGGGCGGGGCGCAACTTTTTATTTTAAGCGTTTCATTAACGGCGGGAATCGGAGTATTGGACGAGATTATTCAGTACTGCCTGCCGGGACGCCACTTTGGTTGGAACGATGTTGTAATAAACGGTTTGGGAGGAATCGCCGGATTGATGATAGTACGTTTTATTTTCGGCGATACGGGAAAACGATGCGGTTGCTGACGGCCGTTTTGGTTTTGCTGTTTATGGTTCCGTCCGCGTCCACGGCAATGGAGCCTTCTTCATACGGCATTGATCGTATCCTTGAAGACCCCTGCCTGAAGAAGGCGGATTACTGCGTTTTGGCAAAATCGCTTGACGGGGAAATTCTGTACGCTAAAAACGCCGGAGAGTTGATGACGCCTGCGTCCAACATGAAGGTAATTACCTCCGCCGCCGCGCTTGAAATCTTGAAGCCATCTTTCAAATTCAAAACGGTTTTTTCGTATACCGGAAAGCGCAAGGGAGATGTTATCGAGGGGGACCTCGTAATTGCGGGGCACGGCAATCCGCACCTCGTATCGGAAGATATGTGGGTAATGGCCAATGAACTCAGAAAAAGCGGCATTCGCCGGATAACGGGAAACATGCTGCTTGACGACAGCTATTTCGACGGCCAGAGGTACAGCCGTTCATGGAAACTTTCCAATAACCGCAGGGCCTTCGAAGCTCCGACGGGGGCTTTGTCGCTCAACTTCAACAGCGTAACGATCAATATCTATCCTTCCGCAAAGCCCGGCGTAAAACCGGGCGCCGCTTTGGACCCGCAATCTTCCTATCTTGAACTGGTTAACAACCTGAGTTCATCCCGGCGGCGAAGCTCTATTAAAATTTTTTTTAAACCGCGGGGCGGGGGAGGGGAGACAGTGACGCTTGCGGGTAACGTCATGGCGAACTCGAAAAACAAAACTTACTATAGGTCTGTTTCAGACCCTGTTTTATACTTTGGGCTTACGTTCAGGGAGTTTCTTGGCAGCGCTGGTATTAATCTGGATGGAAAAATAGTCCATGTTCCAAACGGCAGCGCCGAAATTGCTAAGGAAATTTTTATACATTCATCGTGGCCGCTGACCGACCAGGTGCGGTATATGAACAAGTTCAGCAGCAACTTCATGGCGGAGCAGATATTAAAAACGATTGGCGCCGAAGCGGTATCGATACCCGGCAGTTTTGAAAAAGGAATTAAAAAGATCGAGGAGTTTTTACGTTCGCTGGGTTTCAGGCAAGACGGTTTCAGAATCGTGGACGGTTCCGGCCTGAGCGCGGAGAACAGAATTTCGTGCGTATCCATGGTCGACCTGCTGGATCGTTTTTATAAGCGGTGGGATAGCGGTCCCGAGTTCGTTTCATCGTTGGCGCTGATGGGAATGGACGGCTCCGTTGAAGACCGTTTGGTAAACAACGGTAAAACCATCCGCGTTAAAACCGGCAGCCTTAATTTTGTAAGCGCTCTTTCGGGTTATTACCCGCTGGCTTCCGGCGGCATCGCGGCGTTTTCGATTATCATGAACAACTTCTCGTGCAGTAACGGCCATGTCCTGGCTATCCAGGACCGTCTGATTAACGAATTCGGTAAATATTGATGCCGGTAAGAACCGAAAAAATCTGGAATGTTCTGTCACCCAAAGAGGATATTGAAAAGGAACTCTGCGGCAGCCTTAACATAGAACCGTTGATAGCGAAGATTCTCATAAACCGGGGCATAAGCTCTGCGGAGGAAGCCGACAAGTTCATTAACATGTCGCTTGAAGACCTTCATCCGCCTATGCTCGTTGACGGCATGAAAGAGGCGGTGGACAGGATATGCGATGCCGTGGCGGGTCGGGAAAAGATAATTATCTGCGGCGATTACGACGTGGACGGTATGTCCGCCACATCGCTTCTGGTCGGTTTCTTCCGCGACACAGGCCTGGAAGTTTTCTATTACATCCCGCACAGGATAAACGAGGGGTACGGGTTGAACGAGAGCATAATCAGGAAAATCGCGGCGGACAAATACAATCTTATTATCACCGTGGACTGCGGCGTTACGTCATTCCATGAAGTTGCAATAGCCAAAGAGCTGGGGGTGGATGTCATCATAACGGACCATCATCAGGTTTCGGAAACCCTTCCGCCGGCAATCGCCGTACTTAACCCCACGAAGGAGGGTTGCGGCTATCCCTTTAAACACTTGGCCGGCGTGGGCATTGCCTTCAAGCTGATTACCGCCTTGAGGACGGCGATGGTTGAAGGGGGAATCATTACCAAAAAAGATGCCCCGAACCTCCGGCGCTGTCTGGACCTTGTTGCGCTGGGCACGCTTGCGGATATGGTTCCGTTGACCGGTGAAAACAGGGTGATCGTTCGTTTCGGGCTGGAAGAGATTTCCAAAACGAAAAAGACCGGATTGCGCGCGATGAAAAACCTCGGGAACTTCGGCTCCCGGCCTATGGGCGCAGCCGATGTGGGGTTTTACTTCGCTCCTCGGCTTAACGCCATCGGGAGGCTTCAAAGCGCCCGCAAGGGGGTGGAACTGCTGACTACGGACGACCGTTTCAAGGCGAAAGAAATAGCCAGGCTGCTTGACGCGGAAAACAGCAAACGCCAGGCGATACAAAGGAAGATTTTTCGAGAGGTGCTGGATCGTATTGAAAAAGAAGTGGACGTCGAAAACGACAGGGCGATAATACTCGCATCTGAAGGGTGGCATCCCGGCGTTATCGGGATAGTTGCGGCGAAGGTAGTGGAGCGTTTTTACCTGCCGACGGTTCTCATGAATATGGAAAATGGAATATGCAGAGGCTCCGCGCGTTCGATCCCCACGTTTCATATATACAACGGGCTGAGGATGTGCAAGGATACGCTTCTGTATTTTGGAGGTCATAAGTACGCTGCGGGACTTTCGCTTGAAAGCGGCATGGTTGCGGCATTTAAAAAAGAGTTTCAGCGGGCGGTTAAAGAGCAGTTTGCGGGGAAGGTGCACAACCCGGTGCTTGATATAGACGCAGTTGTCCCGCTTGCGATGTTAAGCCATGACGTTGTGGAGGAGATCGCGGACCTGGGGCCGTTCGGGACCGCCAACCAGTATCCGCTTATGCTTTCAAAGGGCGTCAGGTTTGCCTCTGAACCGATTTTCGTGGGAAAGGATAAAGAACACGTTACTTTCGAGGTGGAGGCGGACGGTTGCCATGCGGATGGAATAGCCTTCGGCATGGCCCGGCAATTCAGGGATACGGATATTACAAACGGCAGGTTTGACATAGTTTATGCGCCTGCTTTGATGTCCAGAGGTAAAATATCCCGAACGTTTCAGATAAGACTGCGCGATTTCAAACGCTCCGTAAAAAATAAATGACATCTTTTAATGTAGTCATTCTGATGGTAATATCTACGTACGTATCGTACGAGGGGGAGTATGCTTGTTTACTTGGAAAAGGGAGGTAGAGGCTGTGCGCCATATTTTAGTATTCAAATGTAGTTTATTTCACAAGTTGACCAAAGTAGTTGAAAGTATTCGATTATTGACTATTTTAGTTGTGCTCGTCGGTATGTCTGCGTGCAGTGATACGAATTTCGACTCGAGCTTGGCAATTTTATCAACCAGCCCTGAAGACGGTGAAACGGGTATTTCTGTTGCATTGAACACCGCAATAACCGTTACATTCAATGCCGATATGGATCAGGGAACAATAACCACTTCCACGTTTACGGTTAACGGCGGCGCTGTCGGCGGCGTTATCAGCTATCCATCCGCAGACGCAGCCGCGTTTACGCCGTCAAGCGAGCTTGTTTACGCAACGACGTATACAGCCACGATAACTACCGCAGCCGCGGACGCCGGGGGCAGTACGCTTACGGAGGATTACTCCTGGAGCTTCACAACGGTAGCAGCTGAAACCATACGGGTCAGCGTCCCGAATTTGGACGATCAAGACACTCTTGGCGGTCAGGGTAACAACGACACATGGGGAGTGCCGGCAATCAGCGGGGACGGGCGGTACGCGGCCTTTTCCTCACGCGCCAGTAACCTTGTGCTGAACGACGCCAACGGAACGGATGATATTTTCCTGCACGATACCCAGATCGGTACAACAACGATTGTAAGCGTCTCCACCGACGGTGCGCCGGGCGATGGCGAACACCACTTCGGTGCATCCATAAGCGGAGACGGCAGGTACGTTGCATTTCATTCCGATTCCAGTAACCTTGTGTCGGGTGATACGAATGGTAAAGACGACATATTCGTACGCGATATGAATGACGGCGGCACAATCTTTCGCGCAAGCCTGCCCAATCTCCCGGATCAAGGTATCCTGGGAACGGAAGGTAACGATAAAAGCTACAATCCCTCCCTGAGCGCAAGCGGCCAGTACGCAGCCTTCGACTCCCTTGCTTCCAACCTGGTGCTGAGCGATGGAAACGGGGTAAGGGACATCTTCCGGCATGACGTTGATACAGGCGAAACAATCCTCGTAAGCGTGGCGTTTGACGGTACGCAGGCCGACGACAGGAGCTACAGCGCATCAATCAACATGAATTCCGGTGATATCGTGGACGGTCGATACATAGCCTTTGTATCGTATGCCACTAACCTTGTTGCGGATGATACTAACGAAAAACCGGATGTCTTCCGCCGCGATACGCAGGAAGGTATAACAATCCGCGTAAACGTCCCGGGTTTTTATAACCAGTCTGCACTCGGCACGGAAGCCGTTGGCGACAGCGGGACGAACTGGAAGAAGCCGGGGATAAGCGCAGATGGACGTTACGTCGTCTTCTATTCCGAGGCCACCAACCTTGTTGCGGATGATACGAACGGAGAAGGCGATATTTTCATGTACGATACAGTGAGTCTTGAAACCACGCGCGTTAGCGTGGCATCCGACGGGACGCAAGGTAACCGCTCAAGCTGGGGGCCGCCAACGATAAGCGCAGATGGACGTTACGTCGCTTTTTATTCGTATGCCACCAACCTCGTTGCGGGTGATACGAACGCTTTGGGGGACGTCTTCGTTCACGACGCGCAAAACGGCGTAACAAGACGCCTTGTCGTTGCGACGGGTGGACAAAGCTCCGATCCGGTTATAAGCGCGGACGGCAAATACGTGGTCTTTTCATCTTACGCCACTAACCTTGTTGCAGGTGATACGAACCTTATGGGGGACTTTTTTCGTACTCTGTTTTAAGGATCAGTTTTACTTTGGGTTCTTGGGCCCACTGTGCGCCTGTTTTTATGCCATGCAGCCCTTGCTTTTTGTAGTAAAGTATCCACAACCGCTCGACCACGCCGAAAATGTACGATATTTTATAGTTTCGTGAAGTATTGTATCTAAAAAATCGCTCGTGTTTCCCGCATCATATTGATTTTCTTAATATTTGAATTTGGAATAGTATTTGTAAACCAAGTTTTGTCTATAAGATGAAATCATTACGGCATTGAGGATGGTTATTTTAGATAAATAACAGTTAATTCGTTTAAATAGATATAAATTGGGGTGTTATTGAATGTATTTATTGACATTTTGTCTTCTTAATAATATAATCTAAAGTGATCGAGGAGGCTTAGGTTTTTCTAGCAGGACGTTATCTATGGAGATCTAAATTGGCGCTTGGTTTTGGCCCCAATCGTGTTCAAGAGATCCGGGAATCAAAAATGATGAGCAAGGCTGAACTTGCGCGTAAAACGGGTCTTTCCGTTCAGACAATAGACCGCGTGGAAAAAGGTCATATTTGTCGTCTTGATACAAAAAGAAAAATTCTTGTTGCGTTGGGTCTGGAGCTTGAGTACCGCAATAAGGTCTTTGATGACGTGAGTAAGTAAGGCATCATACAGTATTAGATGGAAAAACAGGAAAATGTTTTTTTCGAAGAATAAACCACTCGTTGCGCTTGACATCGGAAGCTATTCCGTAAAACTCGCGCAGCTGAAAAAAACCGGCAAGGGTTACGAGCTTATCAACTTCGGGATGATACCCATACCGCCCGACACCATGATTGATGGGGAGATAGAAAACCCGGAGGCTATTACGGGGGTTCTTCGCAATCTGTTTAAAGCCGAAAAGCTCAAGAACAAAGATGTTATTTTCGGCATATCAGGCCAATCGGTCATCATAAAGAAGATTTCCGTGCCGCTCATGTCCGAAGATGAACTAGCTGAGATGATAAGAGAAGAAGCAGAGCAGTACATTCCGTTCGATATCGACGAGGTGCACCTCGACTTCCAGATAATTAGCGCGGAGGGTGAAATACCCACCCAAAAGAGGGAAAAGAAGCCGGATGGCGACGAAGAAGAGCAGATGGACGTCCTCATAGTGGCCGCCCGAAAAGATACGATACGGGTAGTCCTGGACGTGGCAAAGGAGGTAGGGCTAAAGGTTCGGGTTGTCGACCTTGCCGTTTTTGCCCTTGAAAACTCATTCGAGCAGAATAACGAAATCGACATGGAAACTTCGTTGGCGCTTGTAAATATCGGAGCGTCATCGACGAACGTGAACATTATCGAAAACGGCGTTACCGCTTTCACGAGGGATCTGACAGTCGGAGGCAACACCTTGTCGGAAGAGCTTCAAAAAAATCTTTCAATCGGTTTTGCGGACGCGGAAAAACTCAAGCTGGGTATACTTTTTGAAGGTTTCACAAAAGCCGATGCCATTCCCCACGTAAAGGCCGGACTGGATAAAATATGCGGAGAGCTGCGCGGCACTTTTGAGATATTCGAAAAAACCTCCGATTATAAAATAAGCAAGGTACATCTAAGCGGCGGCACATGCCTTATGGAAGGGATCGACAAGCTGGTGCAGGAGCGGCTTGGTATTGAGACTGAATTAATGAATACTTTCCGCAACATACGGTATAGTTCAAAGAATTTCGATGAAGAATATATCGAGAGCGTAGCTGCGATGGCCGCCATACCCGTTGGTCTTGCCTTGAGGATGGAAAAAGACAAATGATAAAGATAAACCTGATCGCGCTTCGTATACCCAGGGAGCACCAGATTATCCAGAAGCAGCTTTCCTTGCTGGCGGGGCTTTTTATCGTTGCCATTGTCGTGGGACTGGTTTGGACCAGAAGCGCGTCGGCCAGAAAGAGTGAAGTTGAAAACCAGCTTTCAATCGAACAAACCGAACTCAAGCGTCTTGAGGCGGTTCAGAAGAAAATCGAGGAATTTGAAAAGAAAAAACAAAGACGGGAGCAAATACTTGAGACAATTAAAAAACTCCAGTCTAGAAGGGTAGGGCCGTACCCGTTTCTGGACAGCATCAACGTCATACTCCCTCCCGACATATGGCTTTCGCACATAACCGAAATAGATCTAAACATTACGGTTCACGGCTACACCTTTGCACAGACGGCCGTTGCGGATTTCATGAGATCCATGGAATCGTCGGAGCATTTTTCGAGAGTTGAGCTTTCGGAAATACAAAAGGTCGTCCTCATGAAGGAAGAGATCAAAAAATTTACAATAACCGCCAGCTGGAACATTGGAAACGAAGAAGGCGAACCAGCCGAAGAAAGCGCTGAAAAAGAAAAACCGTAGAAAATGAATATTGAAAAATACATGAAAAAGCTAAGGGAAAAAATTCCCTTCACGCGGCTTGCCGCCATGGATATTCGTGCAAGGTGGGCTGCGGTGGCGTTGGTTCCGATTCTGTTACTTACGGCGCTTTTTTTACTTCTCATCTCGCCGAAACTCACGGAAGTCGCCGGCTTGGAAAGTGAACTCATTAACGCCAAGCAGGAGGTGCAAAAGAAACAGGTGCTGGAAAGACGGCTTCCCGAGTTCGAGAAAGAGATAAAAACCAAAGACTACGAGTTGTCATTATTGAGACGGCAGCTGCCGGAAGAAAAGGAAATCCCTGATTTGATAGATCAGGTATCCAATCTTGGTACCCAGTCCGGGCTTGAGTTCATAACGTTTAAGCCGCTGTCCGAAACGGATCGGGACTTTTTCGCCGAGGTGCCGGTGGAACTTAAGATAATTGGAAAATTTCATAACCTCCTTGCGTTTTTCGACCGCATAAGCCGCCTTCCAAGAATAGTTACAATCAAAAACCTTGATATTGAAAAAAGCGCCGCGGCAACAAAAGCCGGAAGAGGTGAGAGGAACCTTGTGCTGGCATCGTGCAAGGCCATAACTTACCGGTTCATCGAGTCGAGGGTGGATGCGCCGCTCGAAAAAACCGGAGATAAGGGCTGACGAATGAAATCCGGTAAAAAGAAAATAGTTCTTGTAGCCGCGGTCCTTGCCGTTGCGGCGGGCGTATCCGGCGCGGTTTTCTTTTTCGGCGGCAACGGCGATGCGGATGACTCGCAGTTGAAGGAGGCGTTCGATTCCTTTTCAAATGCCAGGGCGGTGGGAAGCAAGGGTATGGCCGCCATGTACATCTCTAAGAGCTTCAGCGATGCCGGCTTGGTTTTTGAAACGGCGGTGGAAGAATTCAGCATCAAGCAGGAAGGTTACTCGGCTTTGATTAATAACTTGAACATTCGTGAAAGTCAGGCGGAAATATCATACACGCGCAAGGTTTTGATAGACGGGAAAATAGCTCACATACCGGTAAATAACGAAATATGGGTTAAGGGTCCGGATGGTAAATGGCGCCTGTTCAAGCTGTCCGACTCTGACAGGGAGCGTACCGCAAAAATCAGGAAGCTGCGTCAGGAAGAGGGAGAGCGGATGCTTGAAGATCAACTCATGACCGGCATGAAAGCGAATGAGGTGGAAAAAGTGAAATTCTACACGCATGTGGGGAAAAGGGATCCGTTTGAATCGCTCATAGCGGAGCTGGAACCGGCGGGGACGATAGGCTCCCTGACGGAAGCCAAAAAACAGTGCGATTACGCCAGGCGGCGTGAATTTCTGGAGGGGTTTGACCTGTTTTCATTAAAGGTGGTTGGGGTACTTCGCGTAAAAACTCATTATGCTTTGCTGGAAACCCCGAACGGTAAAGGTTATACGGTGAGAAACGGCATGCACCTAGGCCGTCACTGCGGCAAAATCGTAAAGATAACGTCCGACGGGATCGTAGTCGCGGAGAAAATTCTTCACCCTCGCCAGGGCTTCAAGGTTTTTACCAGGGAACTGAAAATAAAAAGGGAAGAGAGTTTCTTATGATGAAAAACCGCTCATTTTTCCTTGTACTTTTGTTTTTGCTGATTT
>BTTC01000024.1:0-12376 GCA_036244935.1 bacterium
CTCTCCGCAGGTTTCTCTCGTGAAGCTTTGTTCTGGCTTCACTTGGGAAGACAAAATCACTGACCTGCCCCCCCTTAAATCGCTCCACTTCCATCCTCACTCTAAATAGCAACCCACACTGGTTGTTGTATAGTCTCCGGAGTCGGCGTAAGATCACCCAATGAGCTATGCGGCCTGGTGGTATTGTACTCCACCTTCCATCTCTCGATAAGAACTTGCGCCAGCAAGGTACAAACGATTTCCCTATTAAGAAGTTCGTCGCGCATTTTACCGTTGAAACTCTCAACACAACCATTTTCCCAAGGGCTACCCGGTTCGATAAACAGCGTACCGCTTAACCGGTTTTGGTGGATTGACTTGCCCGGTTTCGGCCTTCGCTTTTGGCCCTGTATAAAGCCTTGTCAGCCGCTGCGATAAGGTTTTTGGGCGACAACCTACCACCGGGTGTCATCGTGGCTACGCCGATGCTTATTGTTACCACATTGCTAACATCTGAACGAGCATGGAGAATCTTTAATGACTCAACAGATGCGCGTATTTTTTCAGCCATGATTTCAGCGGTATCATGATCCACATCTGACAATGTGATAACAAACTCCTCACCGCCGTAGCGGGCCACAAGGTCGCCTTTTCGCCTTGCAAATTTTCTTATGCTGGCGGCTACTTTTCTAAGACAGTTATCTCCCGCCTGATGCCCGTAGTGATCGTTGTAAGGTTTGAAATAATCTATATCGGCCATCAACAAGGAAATCGGGTAATGATTCGGCTGGGCGCGTGTCCATTCTTTTTCGATAGACAAGTCAAAGTAACGCCGGTTGGCTATTTTTGTCAATCCATCGTGCGTTGAAAGTATCCGCAGTTTGCCCGTCATTGCCTCGGCTTTTTCCTTGGCTTCCCAAAGTTCCAATTCCATTCTTTTAAGCTCGGTGATGTCGGTCCCCGTGCCGGTCATCCGGCGACTCCGCCCGTTTAAATCAACAAGGGCGGCGCCGCGGATAAGAAACCACCGCGTACTCCCATCCTTGTGCAGCATACGATGTTCGCTTTCGAATACCTGTGTTTTACCTTCCATATGCGACTCGACTTTTGCCAGCACCCCCTCTTTATCCTTGGGATGTAAAAGATTTTTTAAATCGTCTATACGGTTTCCGATTTCACTATTTTCATAACCGAGCAAAGCCTTTAAATTTGGCGCCACATACATTTCGTTTGTTTTTAGATTCCAATCCCATACGCCGATATTGCTGGCATTGGTTGCCAATGCATACCGTTCCTCGCTTATCTCAAGTTCTTGTTGCAACCTTGTAGATTCGGCCTGAACCTCTTTTTGTTTTAACGCCTGGCGAATGGTGGTGGCCAGATCGACTTCGTTGCAAGGTTTTGTAAAAAACCTGTAAAGATTCCCTTCGTTAATGGCGCGGATTGTTAATTCGAGGCTCGCTTTTCCCGTCAATAGCATTCGTATTGTGTCCGGGTATTTATTCCATACAAGCGTAAGAAAGTCCAAACCGCCAAGTCCCGGCATTTCCTCGTCGGACACAACCACGTCTATCAATTCATTATCGATGATATAGAGAGCTTCTTTTGCCGATCGCGCAACGAGAATCTGGAACGGCTCATCGTATAGGACTCGTTTCAGCCCTTCCGTTACGGCCGGTTCGTCATCGACAAGAAGCACTTTATGCTGCATATCCTATCCTTTCAATTTTTGCGTTTTTTCATTTGAGTTCGTGCTGTTATTACGTGGAACAATGACAGGGATTCGGCCCGTAATAAGATTATTGCGGGAATAATTCTTCAAAAGTTCAATTATCGGGTAAGTAACTTCCTGACCTTTGTGAACAAGCAAGAGGCCTTTATTGGTAACAACGTTATCGACCAGTATCATACCGGCGTCAAGCTCTTCCATGTTTGCCTGCATAATATTTTGTTCCGTTTTCTCCACCTCTAAATCACGCAGGTTCTCCACTAGGAGCGGGTCGCATTCTTCGGACCGTATCAACAGCTCTTCTACCGCCTTATTGAAGGATTCGCCCTGTCCCACTTTCTGGTCGAATTCATCGGCCACTTTAAGTAATTGCGCGCCCAAGCTAACAACGTTGCGGTTTTCGGGTGCGGCTGTACAAGCGTATGAGCTGAACGGCATACGCTGTTTTTCTATCATGCGGGCGATTAACTCTATCCTTGGTATAGATACCAGAAGGTTGCACCCGATTTTTGGATGGGAATTATAGGTTTCCATTTCATTATCCGTAAGCTGTTGTCCCGCGTAAAATTTTTCCAGCGTTTCGGCGGGAATGGTAACGCAACCAATTTGTGAAAGAAGCGCAGCAAGCTCGAAACGCCAGCCGTTTTTCAGTTTCAACCGCTTGACTATGTACTGAACATAACGCCGCATACGAAGCGAACGGCTGAAAGCCAGCGGATTTACCATGGATAAAATATCAATCAGCACCTTGACGCTTCTGCTGAGCGTTTTTTCCATCAGTTCACGCTCTGCCGTTACAAGCTGGTATTCCCTTATTCCCTCCGTAAGTGTTTTTATAAAAGTTTCCGATGGACATGGTTTTGTAAGGAAGCGGAAGATACGCCCCTCGTTAACGGCTTCTTTCGCTGTTTCCTGATCCGCGTTGCCGGTAAGCATTATGCGCACGCTGTCCGGCGCGATAACCCTTACTTTTGAAAGGAACTGAACGCCGTCCATGCCGGGCATCCGCATGTCCGATACGATTACCGCATACGGACCATTGTCTGAAATCTTTTTGAGCGCTTTTTCCCCTTCGGGCATTGTATCGATGTGAAGTTGATCGCCAAGGTTGCGCTTAAATGTTTCGAGTATATCGGGGTCGTCGTCAACTATCAGGATTTTATCGTTCATCGCCGATTCTTTCTTTTATCTCACGGCACGCTTCTTTCCATATTGGAAAACGGTCCGCCACGCCGACTTTTTTTAAATAGTCGATGTCAATTTGTGAGTCCGCTTCGCCGGCGTTGGAAGGGTTCAACTCCGCGTCAATGGTATTTGCAGCGTAAACCGCCGTGATTGGGCTGAACTTGATATCCAGACTCTTCATAGGATAGTGGTGAAAAAAAACGGCCTCGACAATAGGATCGGGCAATCCCCAGAGTCCCAGCAGATAGGCGCCGACCTCTGAATGCGTTGCTTTAAAAACCATCTGTTCGGCCTCGTGAAGCTTCAGCGACTCTTTTTCCAGCAAGTCTAAAACCTCGTTGTATTTTTCGGGAAGGTTTGCGGCCAGCACGATCGCGCCTACGTCGTGCAGCAAACCGGCGATGAATGCGTCATCTACAGCTTTATTGTCAATACGCTCCAGCCTGGATATCTCCTTGGCGTATACGCCTATCGCCAGACTGTGTTTCGAGATGTCGTCAATAGGAAATCTCTTAATCCTGTGCCGGTCGAATTGCGTGAATATGTGCACCGACATCACCAACGCCCTTATAGTGTCGAGGCCCAGTAAAGTTACCGCCTGTTCCGGTGTCGAAATATGTTGCGGCAACCCGAAAAAAGCGGAATTAACCAGTTGCAAAATCTTTGCGGTCATACCAACGTCTTTGGAAATAATCTCTCCAACTTTCTTCATGGAACAGTTATCCAATCTCAACTCCGCAATGATCTCCGTGTAGAGCGAAGGTAAGCTGGGCAGGGTATCGAGCTGGGTAACCATGGATTTAAGAGACTCATCTTCAAGCAGGATGCGCAAATCGCATGCGCGTTCGACGGTGTATATCAGAGTATCCTGGTCGCAGGGTTTTGAAAGATACTGGTGCGTAGGCCCTACCGATTTGAGTATCATTTCCCGTTCGGAATGGCCGGAAAGCACGATCCTCACAATATTGGGATATTTGTTCATAACCTCCGCCAGCAGCTGGGCGCCGTCCATCCCCGGCATCCGCATATCGGACACCACTACGTCGATAGGCCTTTTTGCAAGAATTTCCAGCGCTTCACGTCCGCTTTCCGCGAAAACCATGTCCCAGCCGCCTTCCATTTCCCACAACATACGCTTAAGACCGCTCAGGACTTCCGGGTCGTCGTCCACGAACAAAACGCGTTTACTCATTTTCCACCAATCCTAAGGGTAGGCGAATAGTAAAAGTTGTCCCTTTACCTTTCTCAGACTGGAAAGTTATCGTCCCGCCAAGCTTGTCCACTATTACGGAATGGGATATTGGAAGTCCCTGACCTGTGCCTTTTCCAACTTCTTTTGTAGTGAAAAATGGGTCGAAAATTTTGTTTCTTATTTCGGCAGGTATCCCCGTGCCGGTATCGGATATGCGTATCTCCGTTGCGTCGCCGTTTTTACAGGTTTTTATGGTGATCGTCCCTTTATTGTCGGCCATGTCCTTTACAACGCTTCTTATGGCATCCGCTGCGTTCGTAATAAGGTTTAGTATTACCTGGTTGAAATCCGCCGGAAGACACGGAACCAGGGGCAGCGACTTGTCCAGATCGGTAACCATCTCCGCCACGTATTTCCATTCGTTTCTCGATACGGTGATAGTGCTTTTAATCGCCTTATTGATATCGGTAGGCACCTTCTCCTTGGTGCCGGGGTGGGAGAACTCCTTCATCGCGCGTACGATGGTGGAAACGCGCTCCACCCCCCTAAGCGATGACTGCACGGCCTTGGGTACTTCTTCACGCAGAAATTCCAGTTTGGTTTTCTTCTCGACCGATTCGACATCATTGATGAGATTGCCGTTCACAGTCCCTTCTTTGGCGGCCGCAAGAAGTCCGCTGTATTTGTCGAACAAAATGTCGATTTTGTTAAATGCTTTTTGAATAAAACTGATATTGTCCCCAACGAACTGCGTGGGCGTATTTATCTCGTGGGCGATTCCGGCGGCCAGCAACCCTATCGACTCCAGCTTCTGCGCTTGTGCCAGTTGGCTTTCCATGGTCTTGCTCTCGGTGATATCGGTTCCCAGCAGCAGTATTCCGTCAAAGGTATCCGAATCGCCCAAAAGAGGCGTAATCGTTATGCTTAGAAAACCGGTTTTCCCGTCGGGCCGCGTGTACGATATGTCGTCAACCGCAATAGATTGACCGCTTTCTTTGCAGAGGGTTAGTATCTTATTGATCTTGTCCCAGTCCCACTTTATGCCGCATTGGGGAAATACTTTGCCCGTAACGCCGTCCGCCGGGACGTCGAAAGTTTTTTCCGCCGCCTTATTCCATTTGGTAATCATATCAACGGAGTTAAGGCCGATTAGAATCGAGGGCATCGCTGATAAAAGTTGTTCGTTTTCCTTGTGCGCCTCCTTTATCGCCTCCTCCCCCTCTTTGCGATCGATAATTTCGGCTTTCAAAAGTACATTGGCCTTGGAAAGTTCGGCGGTTCTTTCCTTGATTTTTATTTCCAGTTCATCCCTTGCTCTTTGAAGTTTGTTTTCCGCTCTCCTTCGTTCCGTGACGTGACGCAGCGACCGCTCCAGCATTTCCGGAGAAAGATCGGATTTCGCAAGATAGTCGCACGCGCCTTCGCGGAGGGCCTCCACGGCCGCCTTTTCTCCGCCCATCCCCGTTAATAGAATGAACGCCGCACGGCTTCCGGCTTCCTTGAAGGAGCGGATTACATCCGTGCCTGTTTCGGCGCCAAGGTGATAGTCCACGAATATAACGTCCGGCGCCGATTCGCCGGCTTTTTCCAGCGCCTCCATGCCGCTTTGGGCTACGGCATACTCCACGTACCATATTTTAAGCTCTTGCAGGTAGCGTCCCAGAATGTTCGCATCCGCCGGGTTATCGTCGATGATTAACGCGCTG
Organism: bacterium; assembly: GCA_036244935.1. GTDB lineage: Bacteria > Nitrospinota_A > UBA7883 > JACRGQ01 > JACRGQ01 > BTTC01. The sequence goes on from BTTC01000024.1 coordinate 5,792, forward strand.
AGCTTTATTTTCATGGCTCCGGTTTTTAAATATTGCTCTTTGACGGAAGAACAACCATCATGAACCAGAATTCTTCAAGGTTTTTCAAAACTGCGACAAACTGCCCAATGTCTACCGGCTTCAGGATATATGCGTTCACCCCCAGGTGGTAGGATTTAATCACATCCCGCTCGTGGCTGGAGGTGGTAAGCATGACCACCGGTATCGTTCTGAGCTCCTCGTCGCCCTTTATCTTCTCTAAAACCTGTTTGCCGTCCATTTTCGGCATATTGATGTCCAGCAGCAGCAGGTCGGGACGCGGGCTTGAGGCGGAATCCGAGTATTTGCCCTGCCGCCGCAGGTATTCCATCGCTTCCACGCCGTCGCCGACAACATGGAGATCGTTTTTAACCTTCGCGTCTTCAAGCGCCCTGCGCGTGATTTCCTGATCCGCCGGGTTGTCTTCCGCAAGAAGTATTACCGCCGGTTTTGTATCAAATTGTTCCATCATGAACCTGCCTCCATTTAAGATTTGCTGTTCCATGCTTTTAGAGTAAATTTAAAACTGCTTCCCTTACCCAGCTCGGATTCGGCCTTTATCTCTCCGCCGTGGCGCTCGACAATTTTTTTACATACCGAAAGCCCGATGCCGGAGCCTTCAAATGTCCCTTTGCCGTGCAGCCGCTTGAACGGCATGAATATCTGGTCAAGATATTGAGGCTCCATGCCTATGCCGTTATCTGCAATTGTTATGGCCCACATCCCGTTTTCCCGTTGGGCGGATACGTTCACTACCGGAGGCTCCTTCTTATGAAACTTGAGGGCGTTGCCCACGAGATTTTGCATAACGCGGGAAAGATGCGAGCAGTCGCCGGTTACCGTCGGAAGGGTATCCCACTTAACCGTGCCGTTGCATTCCCTGATGCGGGTATCAAGGTCGCTTGATACCGCCTTCACGCACTGGCTCAAGTCCACGGCCTCCATCTTAGGCTCCCAGCGGCCCGCCCGCGATAGCTCCAAAAGATCTTGGATAAGTTTTTGCATCCGCTTTGCGGCGTCGGTGATGAAGTCAATATCCTGCCGCGCCTTCTCCGAGAGGTTTTCGCCCACGTCCTTTTTCAAAAATGTGCAGTAGCTCGTAAGCGTGCGCAGCGGCTCCTGTAGGTCATGGCTCGCGACGTAGTTGAACTCCTCCAATTCCTTGTTGGCCTCCTCAAGCTGTTTGCCCTTTTTGCGGATGGTCTCCTCCGCCTGCTTGCGCTCGGTTATGTTATGTATGATTGCCACATATACCGGCGGTGTCTCCGTTGAAGAAAGCTGGAGGCGGACCTCAACGGGATATAAAGACCCATTCTTGCGTTTATGCTTTGTGTCGAAAAGGATATATTCCTTTTTTCCGTTTTTAAGTGGTTGCACCAGGCTGTTAAAACTTTCCACCGTGTGCTCCGGTTTCAAGTCGAGCGGCGTGAGCCGTTTCATTTCTTCCATTGTGTAGTCAAGGTTTTGGCGGGCGCCCTCGTTAACCTGCACGAAATGCATTGTTTCAGCGTCAAAAATATAAATCTCGTTCAGAGAGTTATCGAGTATCCGCCCGAACCTGGTCATCAATTGCTCCGAGCGTTTGCGCTCCGTTATGTCCCAACCCATCTCTGTAAACATCCGTTTACTACCGATCCGCATCTCGCTGATGGTTAATTCCATTGGGAAAGTTGAGCCGTCTTTCCTTTTGCCCGCCACCTCGCGCTGGTTTCCGATCATTTTCTTATCGCTGCTGTGGAGATAATTTTTTAAATAACGGTCGTGTTCGCTGTGGTGAGGCTCCGGCATAAGGATGTTTACGTTTTTACCTATGACCTCGGACGCCGCGTAGCCGAACATTTTTTCCGCCGCCGGGTTGAATGCCTCAACGGTCCCTCTTTCGGTGATAGTAATGATCGCGTTAATGGCCGTTTCCATGACCGTGCGTATTTTGACCTCGCTTTCCCGCACCGTGTCGTCCGCCCGCCTGCGCTGGAGGGATAGTATCGTCGTTGCCCAGATCGCGAAAAGCGCCAGAAAACGGTTGGCCAATACCTTCCACAACTCGCCGCCACTTTGGGAAAGCAAGAATCCTAGGATGGTAAGCAGGCTACCGGTTGCCGCCATAATCAAAATGAACCGCCGCTGTGGCGACCACAGCGAAACCAGTACAAGAGCGACATACGGCACGCCTGCCGCCACTCCCAGCGGAAGCGCAAGATCAACCAGGAATATCCCGGCAGCGAGGACGATGCTTAAAACTATAAGCCGGGCGTCGGTGTTTTCTACATTCTTCATGACTTTAGGTTCTGAAGATGGCATTGCGGTGTCCTCTTGCTGTTATTTCTTCAGATAATAAATACGCGGCCATGAACGACCATAAGGCTGACTCGACAAATACTAACTATATATTATAACTTCAGATATCAAATTTCAACCATACGAGGAAACTTGCCCACAGTCAGATAGGCTGTACAGTTTTCAAATATGTCAAAATTGGAAGTGAACTACCATTCAAGGCTCCAGGATTCTTTAAATTGGTTTTAGCGATTTCTATAGCGTTTTAAGTTTTAGCAGATACGATAGATCTTCCAACAGGTCTGAACATCAACGTATTACGTATGTACATCGTATCTATGGTAAAGCAATATGCTTTAGTTATGCTTATCCTATTCTTCCAGGTCGAAAATTTCCTGCTGCGGAAGAACTGGGGTGTAAGAAACTTATGGATGGGAGAAAATTATCTATATTGAGAATGTTTATGAAAAGATTATGGACTGCAATTGACACTATATCAGTCTTTATCTGACCGGCAATCGGTGCGGACAGGTAGTAGTGTTCCCTGATCGAAGTCCGTTTAGCATCTTCTTCACTTTTGTTTCATTTTTTTTGTACGCATTGTGGGCTGTCGTTTTTAGGATCGTTCCCCGTAATGTCAACTTCGTAAGACTCCATCTCATCCGAATAGGGGTGCAGAAGTTCTTTCAGCGTTTTCGTATCGTAGAAACCGGGATCGAGCCATTTCTTGAAAAAGTAAAGAAACCTATAAATTTTTCATCTCGATATTCAGCTTTTTTATGCGGTAGCCGATCTGGCGCGGCGACATTTTCAGAAGGCGCGCGGCCTTTGCCTGCACCCATCCCGATTGTTCCAGGGCGGCTATAACGCGTTCGCGTTCGTTTTCGATTTTGAATAATTCATCGTCCGCGGCCTTTGTTTCCTTCCGGATGGTTTCTGCCTGCGCGTGTATAAGGCGGCTGAAGCATTGCGATTTTGTGCACGGTATATTGTCCTTCGTTATCACGAAGTTCTTGCAGGTAACCGCCGCGCGGTGGACGCAGTTTTCCAGTTCTCTTATGTTTCCGGGCCAGTCGCAATTTTCAAGCGTCAACAACACTTCCCTGTCAATTGAAAGCTCGTCGCCGCACTCTTTGCCGAAGATACGGAGGAAGTGTTCCACCAAGTGGGGGATGTCTTCCGTCCTTTCCCGCAGGGGCGGAAGGAACATCGGCATCACGTTCATGCGGTAGTAGAGGTCTTCCCGAAAGTTCTTTTGGGCTACCGCTTTTTCCAAGTTAATGTTTGTTGCGGTTATCAACCTTACGTCGACGGATAATGTTTCCTCTCCCCCCAATCTTTCGTACTGGCCTTCCTGGAGGACGCGCAGTATCTTGGACTGAAACGCGGGCGTGGTGTCTCCAATTTCGTCAAGAAAAAGCGTCCCCTTATGCGCAAGCTCAAAGCGTCCCTGCCGTTTGCGCACCGCGCCGGTAAACGCGCCCTTTTCATGACCGAAGAGTTCGCTTTCGATGAGCGTATCCGGCAGCGAAGCGCAGTTGAGCTTTACGAACGGACCAAAACTCCTCGGACTCCGGTAGTGGATCGCCTTTGCCACCAACTCTTTCCCAGTACCGGATTCGCCGCGAATCATAACGGGAGTGTTCCAGCGCGCCACTTGCTCGATATTTTCAAAAATCTCTTCCATCAGCTTGCTGACGCCGATCATGTTTTCCGGCCGGAATTTCGTTTTTAGCTCTCCTTTCAGCCTGTCCTTTTCGCGTATGATTACTTCCTTTTCCTTTTCAACCTTCAGCAACCTTGAGATGACGCCGCCGACGAGGTTGGCGAACATAGCCACAATTTTCTTGTGGTCATCCAGATGGTGTCGCTCGGCCGGGTCCAGCGTTACGCTGAGAACCCCCAACGGTTTATCACCCACCTGTATGGGAACGCCGATAAATGCCGAATCGGGATCATTTATCCCGATCCTGTGCAGGAATCGCGGATCGTTTTTTACCAGCGGTATTGCGAGCGATCCGCCCGATTCGAGTATACGTCCCGAAATGCCCTCGCCTTTGCGGTAGCGGACGTTTTTCCAGCGTTCCGGCTTCATGCCGTGCGCCGCCTCCACCAGCAGGTCGCCCGAATCCGGATCGATCATCGTTACCATTCCGTTTTTGTAACCAGCCACACTGTCCAGTATTCCAAGAATCTCGAGTATGGTTTCGTCCGGCTCCCCCGGTTTACCGAGGCATTGCGAGACCCGGTAGACGGCATCAAGCGCTCTTTTGTGAAGATTGTTCACGCTCAAGCCTCTTTCGGAAAACCAAGTACGAAAAATGCGCCGCCAAGCGAAGATTTTTTCAATTCCACGCGCCCGCCCGCCTTGTCCACTACCTGATGCAGCAATGCAAGGGAAAGTCCCCGTTTACCCGGTTTTGTGGTGTAAAACGGTTCAAACACTTTTAGACAATCTTCTTCTTTTACCCCGCCGCCGCTATCCTCCACCGAGATGCAAACGCTGTCTGAAATAGTGTTAAACGATATCTTTATACTCGGTTCCTTTCGACCCTCCACGCTTTCAAGAGAGTTGTCCATCAGCGCCACCATGAGCATCTGCATGACCTCCAGGGGTAAAGGGAAGGCCGTATCCGGATTTTCAGCGTTTATTTCAAGGTTCACGCCGCTTTCCCCGCACCTTTCCGCGAAAAGGAATTCCAGCGATTCAACAAGCTGTGAAACAAGGCACGGTTTTCCTTCCGTGTTTTTTTTGTTCGCAGTGATTTTCTTGAAGCGCGCCATGTTTTTTTCCATCAGGCCAAGATGTTCCCTTAAAAGGTTTGCGTTCTTGAATAAACCTTCCATATCGTGATCTCTAAGAAGTTCTTCCATGCGATTGCCAATGGCCTTTACAACGTTCAGGGGCTGGCGCATCTGGTACACGAAGCCGCCGGCGAGTTCCTCCTGCGCAAGGCTCCGCTCCAGCTTTGAAGATACGAGCGCCGTATGCCGCACAAGGATTTCACGGTTTTTTTGTTCCACCTCAGTTATGTCGGACAAAGTAACAAGGTAAAGATACCCCGCTTCGCTGTCCGGTATGAGAAAGCGCGCCGGAATGCGCTCCGCCTGCATAAGGTAGTACCCCTTCTTGTTCTTTGTGAGTCCTATGTCAAGCCTGCGCGACCTGACCACGCTTTCGTTTCCAAGTTCTACCAGAAGCAAATCCGCAAGCCGCTTGCGCGTATTTTCTCCCATTTCGGTAAGAAGGGTTTTTGCGGCAAGGTTATCCAGCTTCCATTCACCCTTCGGGCCAAGGACAATGATTACGTTTGACGTGAGGTTTATCACCTTTTCAAGAAAGCTTTTTTGTTCGCCGAGCTTTCTTTCCATGGCCAAGCGCTGCGTTATGTCGCGCTGTGTAAAGACGTGATGCGTAATCTCGCCGTTCGGCTTGATGATCGGTACCGCCGTAACCTCCGTAATCAGCATGCTGCCGTCGCGCGTGAGCAGGTTCAGCTCGCCCCTCCAGTTTTTCCCGGACGCGAGCACGTTTTGCATATCCGCCAGATCAACTGCCGGCGCATTGCTCCATAGCATTTCATGGGTGGAGCCGATGATCTGTTCGCCCGGGTATCCCGTTAACTTTCCGAACGCCGGGTTTACCATGCGTATGTCGCCGTCCTTCGTTGTAACGCTTACGGCGTCCTCCGCGAAGGCAAGAGCCATTTCCATCTGCAACTCCTGCGCCAGCCTGGATTCCAGCTCCTTTTCAAGGCGCTCCATTCCCGCCTCCAAACTGTCTATGAGGTCGCGAATGAGATTGCTTATACGGGCGGAATTATCGTCCGGCGGACGCCAGTCCTTTACCTCCCTGCGTAACGAACCCAGATGCGTAAGCCATCTTTTAATTATCATTTAAGGCTGTCTCCTTCCGTCCTGAAAACGCAGATATCCGTTTCAGTAATAGAGCAGCAAGTTTAATGCCGAAGGTTTAAGTCCCTTTAAATGCGTTCATATAGCCCCGCATTAACTTTTCGATTGCCCAACGAATGGGCAGATGATGAATAGAAAAGCCCGGATATCGGGCAACATCTGTTTGTACAAATCCGACATCTTTGTAGTGTTTGTAGCAAATCCTACACAAACCGTTCCATCGTAAAAGCGAATTTTTTTTATAAACTTTCCTTATTTTTCATGCAATTACACTGAATTTTATTCCATCTGAACCGGTTGGCACGGCTAATGCTCATATACCGGCAACAAGATGAGACGGGCAGCTAAACATAAATTTTTTTAAGGAGTAATTGT
>BTTC01000025.1:0-12326 GCA_036244935.1 bacterium
CATTTTTTGCGGTATGCAGTTGCCGATTGGAAGCACGAAGGTATACGGGCCCGGCAGGGTGCGGCGCATTACTCTATGGGCGGAATCGGAAATCTTCGCGTACATGGCCGCCTCGCTGATGTTATTGCATATGAAACTGAAAGGTTTTTGTTTCGGCCTGTTTTTCAAACGGTTGAGCTTATCCAACGCTTTTTTGTTTTTCAAGTCGCAGCCGATGCCGTAAATGGTGTCCGTTGGATAACTCATGAGTTCACCTTCGCGCAACGCGGATAGAGCCGCGTTTACCATTTTTTTTGAAAGATCGCTTTTATAAAAGACAGCTCCCATGGCCGTATTCTATGGCACATGAATTACGGTGGCAAGGCAGGCGGTAGATTTTAAACAGGGTTGCGCGGAATAATTTTTTTCGGTCGTGATGGTTCGATAAACTCACCATGACAGGAAAATGTCACCCTGAGCTTGTCGAAGGGGCCGTTTGTAACGGCTGCCAAATGGGGGGGCGTCGTGGCTAGCGGAAATTTCCTGTAACAAACACTTTTTTGTTACCCTGAGCTTGTCGAAGGGGCCGGATATTCTACTTGCCGCCGGAGGCTTCGGAACGCACTTCCTTGAGTTTTACAACGTTTTCCTTTTTGCCGGCATCCTTTTCCATCCGAACGCCGCCTCTCAGGATCGCCCCCTCCTGCACCACAATGCCCGGCGTATGAATATCGCCTTCAACGAAACCGGAGGCGGTTATCTCCACTTTATTGACCGCGTGAACGTTTCCGATAAGTTTACCCATAACGATAAGATGACCCACGTTGACTTCGGCTTTTACCGTGGCGTTTTCACCGATTATGAGGCAGTCGTCGGTCTGTATTTCGCCGTTGAACCTGCCGTCAACCCGCACCGTGCCCTCAAAGGCCAGAAGACCTTCGAATTCCGTGCCTTCGCCCAGAAATGCCCTGATCGGGCCGTGTTCGGAAACTTTTTTTACGCTCATTTCAGAATCATCTCTCTCATTGAAAAAGTATAACAGTTTCGTCCGTAGTTTTTATCATAAAATATTTAATTTATTCAAATACCGGTTTTGATTATAGCGGATTTTTTTGCCTTATTTTTTTCAATGCCAGTTCCGCCGTTTGCCTTATCAATTCGTCGTCGTCCGAAACGGCCGCCGCCAGTGTTTCTATGGCGCTAAGGTTGCCCAGTTCGCCCATAGCGGAAAGGATTTTCAGTTTAAGCCCCTTAGGTGCGCGGGAATAGGCCGCGACAAAATCCGGCAGGACGTTATTATCGCCGATCCTCCCCAGCGCGTAGGCCGACTGCTCCCTTAACACAAGCGGCCCGTCGGCAAAGATTTCAAGCAGCTCACCGGCGCCTTCGCTGTACTTGATTTCGCCCAGAACGAACAGGGCAAGCCTTCTCATTTCAAGGTCCTGCCTGGCATCCACCGCGATCTTCAACATCGCCGGCCCTGCGGACTGGCCCTTTTCAACCATCTGGTTAACCGCCCACCGGCGGGTTTTGGGGTTTTCGCTGGTGAGCTTTGACTCAAAATAGTGGCTTGAGGTGTAGTAAGAAATAATCCCCATAATGACAAGCACAACAAACAGCAGCAAAAACAACAGCTTGTACCATGGTTTTTCTTCGTCGCCGACGTCTTGAACCGTGTAACCGCTACCTTTACTCATGGTAAGTCCAATATAAAAAAGCCTCTCACTATTTCACCGTAGATTCTATCGACCTCATTATATCTGATGCGGCCTTTAATCTGTTCAGGCTCTCCCGGCGTCCAAGAACGTTTATCATCTCGAAAACGCCGGGCGATACGGTTTTGCCGGTAAGCGCAACGCGCACGGGCTGTGCGATCTCTTTCAGTTTCAAGCCGAGATTTTCGGCAAGTTTTCTAAACTCCCTGTCCAGTGTTTCCGTATCCAGGTCAGAGCAATTTTCGATCAGTTCCATAACCCTTTCCAGAGGTTTCAGGCCTTTTTCGGTAAGGAATTTTTTCTCGGCTTTTTGTTCATAACGTATTTCTCTTGTGAAGTAAAAGTCCATACCCTCCGCCATCTCAACCAGCGTGCGGGAGCGCTCCTTTAAAAGCGGAATGAGCTTTTCTGCATCTTCCTGCGTTGCATGTGGATGCCTTTTTTGTACGAAAGGAAGCGCCAGCCGCGCAAGTTCGTTGTTGTCCATCGTCTTGATATGCTGCGCGTTCAACCAGTCCAGTTTTTCTTTATCGAATACTGCGGGCGACATGGTAATTTTAGACAGCGTAAATTTTTCAACAAGCTCTTCGCGCGTAAAAAGCTCCTGATCGCCGTACCCCCACCCGAGCCTTGCCAGCATGTTCACCAGCGCGGCGGGCAGGTAACCCTCATCCCTGTACTCCAACAGGGACTCCGCGCCATGCCGTTTGCTCAGCCTTTTTTTGTCCTTACCAAGAATCATGGATACATGCGTGAACTCCGGCGGTTCATAACCGAGACCTTTATAAAGATTCACCTGCTTGGGCGTATTGGCAATATGGTCGTCGCCCCGTATCACGCTGGTTATGCCCATCTCCGCGTCGTCCACCACCACCACCAGGTTGTATGTAACGCTGCCGTCCGTCCGCCTTATGATGAGGTCGTCAAGCTCATCGTTGCCCACTTCCACGACGCCTCTAAGCGTATCGACGAAAGAAGCCGCGCCGGTAAGCGGAGTTTTGAACCGTACCACATGCGGGCGGGAACTCTCCTGCCCCTCAAGATCGCGGCAGGTGCGGTCGTACATCGGTTTTTCCCCGGCCTTCATCATCTCGCTGCGTTTTGTATCCAGAACTTCTTTTGTGCAGTAACATCGGTACGCCTTGTCTTCACTCAAAAGTGTTTCGATCTTTTCCTGATAAAGAGCCGTTTTTTGAGACTGAAAGTAAGGCTCGCCGTCCCAGTCCAATCCAAGCCACTTCAACGATTCAATTATTTCTTCAACGTATTCCGGTTTGCTTCGTTCTTTGTCGGTGTCTTCTATGCGAAGTACGAACTCCCCGTTTTTGCTGCGCGCGAAAAGCCAGTTGAATAACGCCGTACGCGCCCCACCCAGATGAAGCGAACCGGTGGGAGACGGCGCAAAACGAGTTTTTACAATTACAACCTGCGTCATTTTAAATATTCACCACAATTTTTAAACCTGCCGTAAATGCGGATTCCACGGGCTTGCCCGTGGGCATATACAAATTTCCTCCACTTGCCGTAGGCATAAGGGGAGGCGCAGGAGGGGTTTTCATAATTATTTTTTAACGCCGGTTTTCAGCGAAAGTTCTCTCAACTGTTCCGTTTCAACCACTGACGGCGCGTCCGTCATCATATCGATAGCCTTTTGTGTTTTCGGAAACGCTATAACGTCGCGGATCGAATCCGAACCGGTAAGGATCATCGCCAGCCTGTCAAGCCCCAAAGCGATACCGCCGTGCGGTGGACAGCCGAAATCCAGCGCCTCCACAAGAAAACCGAATTTTTCATTCGCCTCGTCGGCGCCTATGCCGAGCAGATCGAAGGTTTCCATCTGCAAATCACGTTGGTGGATACGGATGGAACCGCCGCCTACCTCGGTTCCGTTAAGTACGATGTCATAAGCCTTCGCAAGCGCCGCGCCGGGATTTTCTTTTAAAAGCCCGCGGTCTTCATCCCGGACGGACGTAAAGGGGTGGTGCAGCGCCACCCAGCGTTTTCCATCAGGCGACCACTCCACAAGCGGCGAATCGACAACCCATACGAAACTGTTTTTGCTTTCGTCAATCAACCCCATCCGCTTTCCAAGCAGCAGGCGGATGTGAGCCAGACCCGCGCATACGATATTTTCGCTATCGGCCAGAAACATCATGGTATCCAGCGGTTTCGCGTCGAGACGTTTACGAATCCCGTCAAGCAGTTCTTGCGTAAAAAATTTCGTAATCGGCGAAACGTACTTCCCGTCTTCATCGATCTTCACCCATGCCAGCCCCTTCGCGCCGTATGTTTTCACCTCTTCGATGAGGTCGTCCATATCCTTGCGGCTGTAATCGAAACAGCCCGGCGATGCGATGCCGCGTACGACTCCGCCCTTTTCCAGCACCGACTTGAAGACGTTGAAACCGCACTTTGCGCCAAAATCGGAAACGTCTCCGATAAGCATATCGAAGCGCGTGTCGGGGGCGTCTTTGCCGTATTTCGCCATTGCCTCGCGCCACGTCAGACGCGGGAAAGGCGTTTTTAGTTCTACGTCTTTCACTTCTTTAAAGATGATGACGAAAAGCTCCTCCATGAATTCCATTATTTCTTCAGCTGACAGAAACGAAACCTCCACGTCGACCTGCGTAAACTCCGGCTGGCGATCCGCCCTTAAATCCTCATCGCGGAAGCATCTGGCGATCTGGTAGTATTTTTCAAATCCGGCGGCCATCAGCAGCTGTTTGAAAAGCTGCGGCGACTGCGGCAATGCGTAGAATTTGCCCGGGTTTACCCGGCTGGGCACAAGGTAATCGCGCGCGCCTTCGGGGGTGCTTTTGGTAAGCATTGGGGTTTCTATATCAAGGAACCCCCTCGAATCGAAAAAATCCCTTATGAGGCGCGTCGTCCGGCTGCGATCCGAAATCTTTTTACGCATCTCGCTCCGGCGGAGATCGAGATAGCGGTACTTTAAACGCATCGACTCGGAAACGTTTTCGGTTTCATCAAGCTGGAAAGGGGTCGTCTTGCAGCCGTTCAGAACAACCAGTTCGTCCACGTATATTTCGATTTTCCCGGTTTTCAGGTTGGGGTTTATCGTGCCTTCCGGCCTTGCGGAAACTTTTCCGGTAATCTGCAAAACGAATTCGTTTCGTATCTCGTGCGCCTTCCGGTGGGCAGCTGCGTCTATATCCGGGTTAAGCACCACCTGCGTTATGCCCTCGCGGTCGCGCAGGTCTATGAAGGTCAAACCGCCGTGATCGCGCCGGGAATCCACCCACCCTTTCAGCGTGACCTCACGCCCAACGTTGCCGGTATCAAGCTCGCCGCAGTTGTGAGAACTCTTTTTATAGGTCATATATCTCCTTGAAATTCAGCGCACATTATAGCTTACGCTTTATACAAGTACCCACAATAATGCAGTTGATATGAATGTACTGCGTCAAGCGTATGTAAACCCCATGTCGCCCTTCGACAGGCTCAGGGTGACATTTTCCTGTCATGGTGAGCCGCTAACCTGTCAAAGAAACTCAAAATACAAAATCTGGATTTAATAAACACAGGTTCTACTTACGGGCGGGCAGGTACGCAAGCGGGTCATAGGCAACGCGGTTTACACGGACTTCAAAGTGCAGGTGGTTGTTAGTAGCGCGTCCGGAGTGTCCCACAAGCGCAACAACACTGCTTCGTTTAATACGTTCGCCCTTTTTAACGATGTTTTTCGAGTTGTGCGAGTACACCGTGTAAACCTTTTCCGAATGTTTTATCACAACCAGCAGTCCGTAGCCGGTCGGCCCGCGTCCGCTGAATACCACTTTTCCATCAGCCGCGCTTAATATCTTTGCGCCTTTGGGTGCGCCAATATCCATGCCGTCGTGCTTCCCGCTTTTACGAACACCGAAGCGTGAGGTGACCGTTCCGTTTTTCAGCGGCCACCTGAGAGTTACGTCTATCTTCGGCGGCTTTTTTGCGTAATAGGTTACTTTCTTTTTTACATTGTATTTTTTCGAGTAGCGGTTTTTTTTTCTTGCGCCGGATTTTCCAACGGCCTTCCTTGAGCTTTTCGGCGGGATGGTAAGTCTTTGGCCTTCGACGATGATGTCGAGCTTCAGGTTGTTTGCGCGTTTGATGGATGCCGCGTTCACTCCGAAGCGCGCGGCGATCCTGGTCAGGTTGTCCCCTTTTTTTACAACGTATATCTTTTTGTAGCCGCCTGCCTTATGGCGGCGTATACGTTGATCTCCTGCACAACCCGTAAAAACGACGGCAACAAGCGCAATAATTATCGCTTTACGCAATGTGTTTTTTTAGCGCAATGACCGCTTCTTCCGCCGACGATACGGTGATAACGCCCTTTACCATACCCCAGGATTCAAGCGCCGCTACCGGCTTGCCGAGTTTCAAACCGAAAGCTATCTCGGAAAGGGTGCCGTACTCACCGCCAACCGCTATCATGCCATCCGCCGCCGCCGCTATCACCGCGTTGCGGGCATGTCCAAGACCGGTAGGAATCACAATGGACAAGAATCGGCTGCCTTCCGAGTGGTCGTATCCCGGCAGGATGCCAATGGTTGTTCCGCCCGCTTCCGAAGCGCCGCGCGAGGCCGCCTCCATTACGCCGCCAAGACCGCCGCATACGAGAATCCACTCATGCCGCGCTATTTCGCACCCTACGGCGTAGGCCAGTTCCGCAAGTTGGGGGTCGGCCACTGATGCGCCCACGACCGCAATGTTTTTAGTCCTTTTCATCCTCGTTAAGGATTTTCAATCCGAGCGTTTTTTTGTAATCGTGATAAAGATCGCGCAAAATCGCGGCGTGTTTTTTCTCTTCGTCGGCCAATTTTGAAAAAATATCTTTTACTTCCGGCCTCATGGCAATCTCTACGCCCCGCCGGTAGAGGTTTTCCGCCATCGCTTCTTCGGCGATTGCCTTTTTAAGTATGTTTAAAATTTCTTTTTCAGCTTCGGCGGACATGGTACCTACCGTATATTGCCGATGAAGAAAAACTTGAGAAACGCGCCACGCGTACCGGGGTGCAAGCTGTATGGTTCATGAGACATAGAATAGGAACGGTTGCCGCCCAAGTCAACCGTACTTGTTTTTCGGTAGTGCATCAGTTTGAAATTTACGCACATGAAGAAAGCGGTTTTTGCAATAATCCTCCCCTTGCGCGAGGCAGAAGGGGAGGTGGCTGCCGCAGGCAGTCGGAGGGGTTTTCCTATATTCCAAAAGGTTTATGGACACCACCCCATGGACGTGAGCCGTTGCAAACGGCCCCTCCTCGTGAGCCGAGGAGGGGATGTTTGCCGTGAATCGGATTTTTGAGGGATTTTCAAACTGATGCACTACCAGTTTTTCTTATAACGATAATGGGGGTAATGGCGCCGGAATTTGCTATAATAATTTTAGGGGTTACTTGCATCAGTCCGCCTTGGGTTTATGGGGGCGGCGAGTTTAACAAAAATATATCGGGGGGTATATGGCGGAAATAAATTTTCTGAAAGAGTTCATCCTTGATGCCAACGAGCAGTTCGACAAGATCGAACGGGCCGTACTGAACCTTGAAAAAAAATTCAGCAAAGATTATATTGACGAGCTTTTCCGCGCCTTTCACACGCTGAAGGGAAACTCGACAATTGTAGGAATGCTGGAGGTGCGCGACCTGAGCCACGCGGTTGAGAGCATGGTGACCGACGTGAAAAACGATGTCATTACCATGTCCGCCGAAATCACCGACCTGGTGCTGAGCTCCGTGGATGTAATCAAACGGCATCTGAAGGACGCCGAGGACGGCAACGTTGGTCATGAACATGTGGATGCCTCGCCATTGCTGGAGAAGATCAGAAAAATCAGGCAAAATCCAACGCAAGCCGTGGGGGAAGCGGCCCAGCAACCCAAGCTGATTATAAAAACAACCGATAACCTGGCCATTCTGGAGATACCGTATATCTTTGAGGAAGGCTACGCGCATGACATGCTGGAGTACCTGCTTTCGCTTCGCAAAAGGGGCATTATCCGCTATATCTTCAATTTCCGGGACACCAATTCCATATCTTCCAGCGGCGTTAGCGCGCTTGCCACAACAAGGAAACGGATGGAGAGATGCGGCGCAAAAACCGTGAGCTGCGCAATGTCTCCTCTGGTAAAAAAGGCATTCGAAGACGCCGGTAAAGGCTCGGAGATGAACATCAAAACAACGCTCAGAGAAGCGGTAGGGGTTGTATAATACGTTTTCTATGACAACCGCTTAGGCGGACGGACGGAACCCTTCGATCCTTCGGCAGGCTCAGGACAGGCTCATAGCTCAGGGTGACGGACCCTGTCATGCTGGGTTTATCGAAGCATCCTTCGGGTGTTTTATATATAAAAAAACCTAAAGCGTTTTAAGTTTTAGCAGATACGATAAAAATTCAAACAGACTTGAATATCAACACATTACGCACGTACATCGTATACATGGTAAAGCAATATGCTTTAAAGCGGCAGGTTTGCGACGGCGTCGAGCGCAAGAAAATCCCTGAACCGGACGTCATCGGGGTTTTCCTTGTAAAGAAAAAAACCGGCGGAGGCGATCATCGCGGCGTTATCGGTACAAAATACCGGTTCCGGGAAGAAGATGTTACATCCGGCTTCATCCGCCGCCTTTTGCAGGCCGTTTCTTAAATACCGATTGCTGGCCACGCCGCCTGCCACCACGATCTCTTTTAAACCGAACTGCTTCGCGGCGGCCAGCATTTTTGCCCGAAGAATTTCGGTAACCGTTTTTTGGAACGATGCGGCGACATCCTCCGCTTTGGGCGCTGGACGCTTATGCAAGAGGTTACGGACGGCCGTTTTTAATCCACTGAAGCTGAAGTCCAAAGGCCGTCCCTTTACATTCGGCACAGGAAAAGGGATTTTATATTCGTCTCCTTTTTCCGCCGCTTTTTCAAGCGCGGGGCCGCCGGGATAGCCGAGACCCAGCATCTTGGCCACCTTATCGAAAGCCTCGCCCGCCGCGTCGTCGCGCGTGCTTGCAAGCGCTTCCATACTGACCGGCGAATCCACACTGTAGATGGACGTATGCCCGCCGGACACCAGCAGGCAAAGTCGCGGATAATTTTGTTCATCGTTGTCAAGTTCCGCGGCCACTGCGTGCCCGTGCAGATGATTCACCGCAACGAGAGGTTTTCCTTCGGACCACGCCAGCGCTTTGGCCGTTGAAAGACCGACCAGAAGCGCGCCCACAAGCCCCGGCCCGCGCGTGACCGCAAAAACGTCTATCTGCCCCAGCTCTACATCGGCAACCCTCAGCGCTTCCCGAATCACTACCGGGATGTTTTCTACATGCCGACGTGAGGCAAGCTCCGGCACAATGCCGCCGTATGGCGCGTGTATTTCGTGCTGAGACGCTATTACGTTTGATAACGGCTTCTTGCCGTCCAACACCACCGCCGCCGCCGTTTCGTCGCAGGAGCTTTCTATGCCGAGTACCAGCATCAGTGAACCAGACTGGAGGCGAACATGGGTTCCACGCCGGATGTCTGCTGTATAAAATGTTTCATTTCTGAAAGCGCTTTTATCGTTTCCGGGTATGGGTGGCAGATGGCTATGACCGCGCCGTCACGCCGGGCCACCTTCATCGTGCGGCGAATCGCCGACTTTATTTTTTGACCGTCACGTTCGTTATCCAGAAAAACTTTACGGGCCGCGCTTTTTACGCCCATCGCGCGCGCCGTTTCAAGCGCCACGCTTTCGGGCGTGGTGTACGAGTCGATAAAGTAAAGTCCCGCTTCTTTCACCTCTTCCAGCACTATTCGCATTTTTTCTTCATTTTTTGTGAAAAGCGATCCCATATGGTTATTCATACCCACCACGCCTGGTGTTGCCGCTATCAGCTTTTTTACGGTGGCGCGTATCTCATCTTCCGGCTGGGATAACATCAGCGCCCCTTTTCCGGGGTCGTGCAGCGATCTGTTTTCCGGTTCCATCGGAAGATGAAGTATTATCTCGTATCCGGCGTTGTTTATCATACGGGCAACGTCCACTGAATGCGGCTGGCCGGGCAAAACAGCGAAGGTAAACGGTATCTCAAGTTCAAGGAGCTTTTTTACGGGCCGGATTTTAAGCCCCACGTCGTCGATCAGTATGGCAACGCGCGGTTGCGGGGGGGACGACTGTGGAATAATATCCTCGACGATCTCAGGCGGTATGGAAGCAACTTTTTGTTCAGGTGCGGTTTTTTTCACGGGCGGTGTTACGTGCGTCGTCGTAATCCCCTGGGGAGACGGGGTATTTGTTGAGTGGATGTATGTATAAAATTTTGGTAAAAAAATAGCGGCAAGCAGCGCGCCGGCAATGACTGTTAAAGGAACCAGCAGGCGTTCAATACGATTTTTTTTCTGAACGGACTTTTTGCGTTTCTTCCGTTTTTTCATTTGTAACGGACTGGGAGGAGAGTGAATTGTGTCAAGACTGCGGTACGCGGATTTTTTCGACCGGCCGTAAGAAGAACTATCCCGTTTCCTTGAGTTTTATATCCCTGAAAACTTCCCACGCTTTGATAAGCTCAAGGCCGCGTCTTAGCTGATTATCCAATTCAAGATCGAAAACTTTTCTTTTCTCGTTTGCCGGCGCCTTTTTCCTGCTTTCGGATTTGTCGGACTTTCCGTTATGTTTTTTTGCGGCAGACCCGTTGAATCGCTCCATCAACTCTTTTTCGCGGATTGGTTTCATTCTATCATCGTCATCTTTTTTGGGCGGACGGTATTTTACGTTTATATCCGGTTTTATTCCGGTTCCGTGGATCATCCTGCCGGAAGGGGTATAGTACCGTGCGGTGGTAAGACTTAAACCGGATCCGTCACCAAGCTGCCTGATGGTCTGCACCGATCCTTTGCCGAAGGAGGTGGTGCCCACGACTATAGCGCGTTTAAGATCCTGAAACGCGCCTGCCACTATCTCGGACGCGGATGCTGAACCAGCGTTAATAAGCACAATCATCGGAAAATCGGTGTAGGGGCCGTCGCTTCTGGTGAACTTTCTCATGTTCTGGTCACCGGTGCGGCCACGGGTCGTGACCACCGTATGCCCCTTTTTGAGGAACATGCGGGATACCTCCACGGCCTGCTCCAGTAAACCGCCGGGGTTGTTCCGCAGGTCAAGCACAAGACCCTTGAGATTGTTTTTTCTGAGTTTTTCTACAGCGCGGCGCGTCTCTCTGGAAGTGTTCTGATTAAAGCTGAGAATATGCACGTATCCCACCTCATCGTCCAACATGCCGAATTTAACGGAATGGATATTGATGAGCGCGCGGGTGATTGTTACGTTGAATTCCCGATTTTCTTCCTCGCGGAAAATTGTCAGGGATACATCGGCGCCTATCTTTCCGCGCATCATTTTAACCGCATCCATAAGGTTCATGTTCTTCGCGCTCGTACCGTCGATGTTTATTATCTTGTCGCCCGCCTGCAATCCCGCTCTGTGTGCGGGAGTACCGTCTATGGGCGCAACTATTGTGACGTATGAATCACGAACCGTAATCTCTATGCCAAGCCCGCCGAACTTCCCTTCTGTTTCTTCTTTCCTGCTTTTAAAGGTTTCGGGGTCCATATAGGCCGAATGCGGGTCAAGCGTTCGTAAAAGTCCTCTAATGGCTCCTTCGCTGAGTTCCTTCGTGGTTTTCTCTTCCACGTAATGGTCTTGAATCATCTTCAGAACTTCCGCAAAAACACGCAGATGATCGTAGGTTGTGGCCGCCGACGCAGAACCGCGCCAGTTAAAGCCGGCAACGGCTCCGAAACCTATCAAAAGCGCCGCAATACTCCAAACCGTAAATCTTCTAAACGCAGTTTTAGAACGCAAACTTTTTTTATTTCGCATAGCTATATATATAACATGTCGACGCAGTCTTATCCTACCTCAAAAAAAACTCTCCTCGAAGAGCGCTCAAGCGCTGCCCATGGAATCGGAGATATGCCGTTTTGAGGTTAAAATATGAAGATGGTTTGATAATCGAAATGACACATAAATTGAATACAAGAATCGACAAACAGGAAATTCGGAAGATTCGAAAATCGTTCGATGCCTACAACGTACAGAGGATTTATACCGCTACCGGTATTTTTTCCGATACTGAACGTGATTTTTTCAACGTGATTCCGATTCTTCTGCATTATGACTTCGAAGTAACGCGGCCCCCGGCAATACCGCGAGGCGCGCCGGGAGGCATCATGCTGTTCGAACCGCACGCTCACCAGATGGAAGTTATGGGTCGGATGTTCCCCGGCGTTAATCTCAACGGACCGCCGCCGGAACGGGTCATTCAGTCGCTGGCGCTGGTCGGCAGCATCGGAACCATCGCGCAAACGGGGAAATCGGATTTTGACTACATCGTCTTTATCCACAAAAACGAGCTTGGCGAAAACCGCGTTGAATCGCTTAAGTCCAAGCTGTCGGCGATTGAACGCCGGGCGATGGAACAAGCGGGAATGGAGGTTCATTTTTTCGTACAGGACGTGGAAGACTTCCGCCAGAACCGCTTCGGCGAAACGGACATGGAAAATGTCGGATCAGCGCTGGGAAAGCTTTTCAAGGACGAATTTTACCGTACCGCGATATTCGTCGCCGGCAAAAGACCGCTTTGGTGGGTTGCTCCGCAGGGGCTTCCAGAG
>BTTC01000026.1:0-12273 GCA_036244935.1 bacterium
GAAGTGATCCGCGTTACGCAAGGGCGTACTTCAACAGGGGCAACGTAAAAGGTAATCTTGGACGGTTTGAAGAAGAGCTGCTGGATTACGACATGGCTATCAGCCTTGCCCCGGACATGGTCGAGGCGTACAACAACAGGGCCTTTACAAAAACCCAATTGGGACGATACGCCGAAGCGCTGGAAGACTATAAAAAATTTATAAAACTCGCGGATAAATCTATGAAAGAGTACATAGACGCCGCCAAGACGCGAATAAAGGAACTTAAGAAGAATATTAATCAAAGCCGCTTCTCTACCATCAGGAACAAATACCTGAATTTTTAAAACTTGAATTTTCAGCTTTAATTTCCTTTAAAATTAGTTAATCTTATATCCTCAATGAAACAGATGTCGCTACTTCAGGGGAACGTGCAATCGGCCGACCTTAAATCGGAGCTTCGCAAGAGGTTCCTTTCGTACGCGGTCAGCACGATTGCCGCGCGGGCGCTGCCGGACGTGCGCGACGGACTCAAACCGGTTCATAGACGTATTCTTTACGCCATGTATCGGCTTAGACTCACGCCGGACAACCGTTACAGAAAATCCGCCGCCGTAGTCGGAGACGTTTTGGGTAAATACCATCCTCACGGCGATCAGGCGGCCTACGATACGATGGTGCGTCTCGCCCAGGAATTTTCCCTGAGATACCCGCTCGTAGACGGGCAGGGCAACTTCGGTTCGGTGGACGGCGACTCCGCCGCCGCCATGCGCTACACCGAGGCGCGCCTTACGAAAATAGCCATCGAACTTCTCAAGGAGATCGATCAGGATACCGTACCCTTCCGACCCAACTACGATGGAACTCAAAAGGAGCCGGTTTTCCTGCCGTCGCGCATACCCAACCTCATTGTAAACGGCTCCTCCGGCATCGCAGTGGGCATCGCAACCAACATCCCCCCGCACAACCTTAGCGAAGTTATAAACGCCCTCATCGCGCTGATAGATAATTCCGACCTCACAACCGCGCAGATACAGAGGTATATAAAGGGTCCGGACTTCCCAACCGGCGCAGCCATTATCGCCACGAAAAAGGAGCTGCGCAATATCTACAACGAGGGCAGGGGCGGAATAAAAATACGGGGCGAGTACGCGGAAGAGATTTTTAAGCGCGGCAAAAAACAGATCGTAATAACATCGCTGCCTTACACGGTTAACAAATCCAGGCTGGTGGAAAAGATCGCATCGCTCATCATAGACAGGAAAACGCAGCTGCTTACGGACGTGCGGGACGAATCCACGGAAATCATACGCATAGCGCTGGAGCCGAAGCCCGGAGCGGACACGGGCAAGATCATGGCATATCTTTACCGTTACACGGACCTTGAGTACAACTTCGCCGTGAACCTCACCGCGCTGGATACGACCGGCGCACCGCGAAGAATGACGCTTCTGGAAATACTGGAAACCTTCATACGGTTCAGAGTCGGTACCACGGAACTCAGGCTTAAACACGACCTCGGCAAAATCTTGGAAAGACTTCACATCCTTAACGCGCTGTTAAGCGTTTTGAAAAACATAGACGCCGCGATTGCGATAATCAGAAAATCGAAATCACGCGAAGAGGCCAAGACGGGACTCAAAAAGAAATTCCGGCTGGATGACGTGCAGGCGGGCGCTCTGCTCGACCTGCGGCTTTCATCGCTGGTATTAACGGAGTTGGAAAAGGTTCGGCTGGAGGCGGCTGAGCTTGAAGCAAAGCGCGAGATGATAGAAAAAATCCTTAAATCCAAACGCAGCATAACCGCAGTGGTCAAAAAGGAGCTCCTCGATATAAAAAAGGAGTACGGTGACGCGCGCAAGACGAGGATTGCCGTTTCCGCCGTGGAGGAAGAGGAATACAGCGCTCAGGATTTTGTGGAGCACGAGCCATGCTTCGTTGTCGTAAGCAGGAACGGCTGGATCCGCCGCGTAAAAAACGATCCGAATAAATCGCAGCTCCGCCTTAAAGAGGGCGATTCACTTTTAAAAACTTTCTCTGCAGATACGGCCGGGCATGTCGGTTTCCTCTCGTCCGCCGGCAAAATTTACGTTACCCGTATATACAACCTGCCGCAGACAACCGGGTTCGGCGATCCCGTACAGACGCTTTTCAAATTCGGCGACGGCGAGCGTATTGTCGCCGTAGACCATTTTTCAGACATCCAGGCCGAACGCAAAGCCAAAGGCGAGTTTCTGGTTGTAATGGAAAACGGTCAGGGGCTGCGCTTCAGCCGCGATGCAGTAACGGAAACTACCCGCGCGGGCAAGAGGTTCGCAAACGTAAAAGGCGATAACTTGGTATTCGACGTTATCCCCGTAGAAAAACCGCTGGTATACATCACGCACAGCGGCGGCAAGGGGCTTTTGTTCAGGGTTATGGAGGTGCCGCTGCTGTCGGGACCCGGCGCCGGGGCAAGGCTTATAAAAAAGCTTAAACCCGGCGAAAATGTAACCAGCCTTAAAAACGTGGACAAAAAAGATACCCTGAGATTCGTTTTCGACAAGGGAAGGGACGCTTTAAAGAAGGTATCCGCAATGGATATCGGAAGACGCGCCGCGGCGGGCCGCTCCTATGGCGGCGCAAAGAAAAAACTTATCGCCGTGGTGAGTGGTTAACTCAGCATGGCTGACAAATACACCGCCGAAGATATAACAGTACTCGAAGGGCTTGAGCCGGTGCGCGTACGGCCCGCAATGTACATCGGCGGCACCGACTCAAACGGACTGC
The DNA here is from genome assembly GCA_036244935.1 of bacterium. Lineage (GTDB taxonomy): Bacteria > Nitrospinota_A > UBA7883 > JACRGQ01 > JACRGQ01 > BTTC01. Next base: position 2,749 of record BTTC01000026.1, read on the forward strand.
ACCACCTCGTATGGGAATCGGTGGACAACGCGGTTGACGAGGCGATAAACGGTTTTTGCGGAAACATCGGCATTACCATCACGGACCGCGGCGGCGTTATCGTAAAAGACGACGGGCGCGGCATCCCGGTGGACACTATTAAAAAGTTCAAAAAACCGGCGCTTGAAATCATAATGACGACCCTCCACGCCGGGGGTAAATTCCATAACAAGAGCTATTCTTCATCCGGCGGACTTCACGGGGTTGGCATATCGGTCGTTAACGCCCTATCCGAAAGGATGGACGTGACCGTTTACCGCTCCGGGCGCGAGTGGACGCAATCCTTTGCGCGCGGCAAGCCGCTTTCAAAGATGAAGAAAGGCAGGTCAACCCGCAGCAAGGGTACCGTGATTCACTTCATACCGGACGAAAAGATATTCGGCAATCTCAGTTTTAATTTCAAGACAATCTGCGCGCGCGCTGAATCCAAATCGTTCATAAACCGCGGCCTGAGCATAAAGGTTATGGACGAGCGCACGGGCGATAAAAAGAGTTTTTATTACGAAAACGGGATAATGGACTACATCTCAAAACTCCTCGGCGCGCAAAAGGGGGTACTGCCCGAACCTTTCTACGTAAACAGCAAAAACGGCTCCGCGCCGGGCTTGCGCGATACGAATAATCATTTTGACTGCGAGGTTGCCTTCCAGTGGACGCAAAGGACCGATAACCGGATAGAATCGTACTGCAATTCGATATACACTCTGGACGGCGGCGCGCACGAGGCCGGGTTCCGCAACTCCATTGCGCGAAGCATACGCGACGTTATTGAGCGCAGACCCGGCAAAGCAACGCCCATAACCGTGGAAGACGTAAAAGAGGGGCTGACCGCCATCATATCCGTTTTACTGGAACAACCCCAGTTCCAGGGACAGACCAAAGAAAAGCTGAACAACCCCGAAGTTGCCGGGCAGATGGAAAGTATCGTCCGCCCCGCTTTTGAAAAATACCTTCTCGAAAACCCAACGGCCGCCGATACGCTTATTTCCCGCGTGGAGCTTGCGGCAAAGGCCAGGCTTGCCTCGCGCGCGGCCAAAGATGAAGTCAGGCGTAAAGGGAATATCTCCCACCGCCTTACGCTGCCGGGCAAACTTGCCGACTGCTCTTCAACCGACCCTGCAATATCGGAGCTTTTCATAGTGGAAGGCGACAGCGCGGGCGGCTCCGGCAAGCAGGCGCGCGACCGCAGGCGGCAGGCGGTATTGCCTCTGCGCGGCAAGATACTGAACGTGGAAAACGCCGCGGACGCGAAGCTTTTGGGCAATGCCGAGTTAAAGGCGCTATCCCTTACCATCGGCACCGGCATAGGCGATGATTTCAATCTGGGCAGACTGAGGTACAGCAAGATAATCATAATGACGGATGCCGACGTGGACGGCGCGCACATAAGCGCGCTTTTGCTTACCTTCTTTTACCGTTACATGAAACCGCTCATCACAAACGGACACCTGTTCCTGTCCATGCCGCCGCTTTACAGGATAGAGGCGGGCAGCGATACCTTTTACGCGGCAGACGAAAAGGAGAAGGAAAAAATACTCGGCAAACTAAAAAATAGAAAATTTGAAATATCCCGCTTCAAGGGGCTAGGAGAGATGCCGGTAAAAGTGCTTAAGGAAACCACGATGGATCCGGAAAACAGGACGCTGCTGCGCGTGGAGCTTAATGACGAACAGGAAACGGAAACGGCATTCAGGGAACTCATGGGACGTGACGCTTCCGCGCGATTCCGCTTCATACAGGAAAACTCGTGAGGTTTGGAACCGTACATTTAAAACATACTGCTTCACCATGAATACAATGCACAACCGTAATGTTGATATTCAGACCTGTTGAAATATCTATCGGATCCGCTGAAACTTGAAACGCCATAGCCGTCCCCGCATCTGATAAAAGTCGTTTTTCATGGACGGCTGCTTAAGCGGCACGCGGTTACCCGGTGATGTTATAAGCGCGCAGCCGGAACTTTACTTTAAGGTTTTCTTCGGCAAACTTCTTTACGGATTCCACGTCAAGAGATTCCGGCAGATCGACGCACGTGGCCACCACATCCGGCAGAAGCTCGCGGCAGCGGCGGATGAAATCGCACACCGCAACGAAGGCATTTCCTCCAACGGCAGGACGGCACAACCTGTCGTACGTCTCTGCGTCCGGCGCGTTTAGCGAAACGGAAACCGTGTCTATAAGTCCCAAAAGCTCCGGTACGATGTCCCGTCCGTGGATAATGTTTCCATGTCCGTTTGTATTGAGGCGGATTTTTTTCAATCCGCGTTTTTTAAGCTCCGAGGCGACTTCCTTTAGAACGTCAAGCCGCAGCGTCGGTTCGCCGTATCCGCAAAACACGACCTCTTCCGGTTTCTTATCGCCTATGGCGCCGAGGATTTCAGCAGCGGTTGGTTCGTGCTCAAGACGCAGGTAGTGTCCCTGCACGACGGGGTTATCAAGCCTGTCGCAAAAACCGCACATATTGGTACAGCTGTTAGTGAGGTTAATGTAAATTGAATCGCGGATTTTATAGACTATTTCGCCTTTGGCAGGTTTTCCGCCAAGGAAAAGTTTTTGATAGTTCACATACGTAACGCGGGCGATATCTTCCAGAGATACGTTTCGCACATCCGCCAGCGCCCTGGCGGTTTCAACTATATACGAAGGCTCGTTACGCTTGCCCCGCATCGGCTGAGGCGCAAGGTACGGGCAGTCGGTTTCCATCAAAAGGAATTCTGATGGTACAATCCTTGCCGCTTCGCGGATCTTCTGGGCGTTCCTGTACGTTAGATTACCGGAAAATGAAATGTGGAATCCCAGTTCAAGTCCGGCCACCGCCTCTTTGGGCCCTTCCGAAAAGCAGTGAAGCACGCCGCCGGTTTCGGCATCCTCCTTGAGGATCGGCGCAATATCCCCAAAACCTTCGCGGCAATGAATGATGACCGGTTTTTTTACTTCCCGCGCAATCTTGAGGTGCTGCCTTAAAACTTTTTTCTGGTCTTCCTTCGGTGAACGGTTGCGGTAGTAATCGAGTCCCGTTTCGCCGACTGCCGCCACCTTATCGTGCGATGCGAGTTCCGCCAGCCGTATAAGATTTTCGTGGGTTACCTTTCCGGCGTCGTGCGGGTGAATGCCGGCGGAGGCGCGCATGTGATCGTATTTTTCGGCAAGCTCAATCGCCGTTTGGGCCGACTCAAGATCGTATGCGACGTTAAGCGCAAGGAATCCTTTTTCTTTTAACGACGCGGCGATTTTGTCTACGTCATCCCTGAAATCGGGATGGTTTAGATGCGAATGTGAATCGGCGAGCCGCATTTTTTTTCCTTAAATGTTGAGCCAGTTTTTTTGGTAGTGTCTCAGTTTGAAGATTCCAAATTTGCCAATACCAACAAAATTTGATTCAGGGCAAACATCCCCTCCCCGAAAATTCTCGGGGAGGATTATTACACAAACCGCTTTATTCATAGGTGTGCCGGTTCAAACTGAGACACAACCGTTTTTTTGTGTATTTTGCCTTTTGCCCCTTATCATGATTCGACCTTTCGGCGCGCTAAGGCTTAACGTAAGACCCATACCGCCAGGTTCCATAAACTAACCGTAACAGCGGCGTTCAATACTCCAGCCGGTTGAAAAAAAACGGAACCTCGCGGTGCGCGGACGTAGTTGAGTCGGAACCGTGCACCGAATTTTTTTCGAGGTTTACCGCGAACTCCTTGCGTATCGTACCTTCATCGGCGTTTTCGGGATTGGTGGCGCCCATCAGAACGCGCCAATCCTTTATGGCGTTTTCCCTTTCAAGCGTCATTGCGATGATTGGGCCGGAAGTCATGTAATCGCACAGCGAACCGAAAAAAGGCTTTCCTTCATGCTCGCGGTAAAACGCTTCCGCCTGAGGACGCAGAAGCGCCATCTGTTTCATAGCAGTTATCTTGAAACCAACCGTAAGTATACGGTCGATGATTCTGCCCTGCATCCCGCGTTCCAACGCGTCCGGCTTAATCAGGCCCAGCGTTCTTTCCACGCTCACGGCTTGAAACCGTCGATGATCTTATTAATTGCCTCCGCGCCCGCTTTCTGGTTGATCCCATCAAGGTTTGTTCGCAGCGTCGGCCGCTCGGATTTGTAGAACAGACCGGTGTATACCTTGCCGTCCGGCGGGTTGATCGCCCTGTCCAATGCCTGTACAAGATTAGAGCTGTCGTGATCTTCCGGCAGTTCCGTTATGGCATTTTTGTAATAGTCGAACGTATCAACCTTGTTGAACGTAAGACACGGCGAAATGATATTAACGAACGAAAATCCCTTGTGGCTGATCGCCTGCTCTATGATTTCGGCAAGCTGTTTAGGGTTACCTGAAAACGCCTGCGCGACGAACGTGCCGCCGTATGTCAGCACGTAGGAAAGCGGGTTCACCGAAGTTGTATCCGGCGATCCGTAAGGCGTGGTGGCCGTAACGAATCCGGCGCCGGACGTGGGCGATACCTGCCCCTTGGTCAGGCCGTATATGTGGTTATCCATCATTATGTACGTAAGCTCGATGTTTTTACGCACCACGTGCGCAACGTGACCGCCACCGATGGAAAACCCGTCGCCGTCGCCGCCGAACACCAGCACCTCCAGGCTTGGATTAGCCAGCTTGATGCCGGTCGCAACCGGCAGCGCGCGGCCATGCGCCGAATGAAATCCGTAAGTCTTTAAAAAGTACGGCAGCCTGCTGGAGCAGCCGATGCCGGAAACGCACACGGTGTTGTCTATCGAAAGTTTAAGCTGAGAAAACGATTTTTGTACAGCGTTCAGCACGCCGTAATCGCCGCAGCCCGCGCACCATACAATCCTGATTCCACTCTTGTAATCCTTGGGTTTAAGCGTAATTTCCGTTGTTGTAGTCATTTATATGACCTCCTTGATCTTTGCGAGAACTTGTCCGGGCGTAAGCGGCATTCCGCCGTACACGTTATATTTTATCGCCTCAATACCGGTTTTCGACTGTATTATTTCCGCAAGCTGTCCCTGTACGTTAATTTCAGGAATGAGTATCTTCTTGCACGATGAAGCGAAAGCGCCAATGGCCTTTTCTGGAACCGGCCATACCAGCTTCGGGTGAAGCGCCTTGACCTTCAGACCCTCACCGATTGCATTATCCACCGCCTCGCGGACGACGCCCAGCGTTGACCCCCAGCTTATCACGCCCAGGTCGGCATCACCGTCTCCCTGTACTTCGGTCGCCGGTAAAAAATCTTCAACGCCTTCAAGTTTTTTGAAACGCTTGTCGCTCATGGCCATATGCAGTTCCGGCGCGGCTCCCGGCGCGGATGACTCCCCGTGCTCGAGGCCGGTAGAGATGTACATCCCGCCCTGATCACCGGGCTGGGACATCGGCGATACGCCGGATTCGGTCAGCTTGTAGCGCAGGTAACGGTCGCTGCCGTTAGGCTTGTACCGCTCGCGGTTGATTATCTTGAACGAGGCCGGGTCGGGCCGTTTGATGGATTCCGTCCTGAAGCCGAGCGAGCCGTCGGAAAGAACCAGCACCGGCATTTGGTATTTTTCGGCCAGGTTGAACGCATTAACCGTCTGTTCGATAACGTCCTCCACGCTTTCGGGAGAAAGCACGATGCGGGGCGCGTCGCCGTGACCGCCGTGCACCGCCATGAAAAGGTCGGACTGCTCGTGCTTCGTCGGAAGCCCGGTGGAAGGCCCGCCGCGCTGGACGTTTATGACTACCAACGGTATCTCCGCCATCGCCGCAAGCCCCAAAAGCTCCTGCATCAGTGAAAGACCCGGCCCCGACGTGCTGGTCATCGATTTCAATCCGGCGTAGGACGCGCCGATCACATGCGCTATCGACGCTATCTCGTCTTCCGCCTGTATGAGCGTACCGCCCAGTTTAGGCAACATACGCGACATCCATATGGCCACCTCCGTGGCGGGCGTAATGGGATAACAGCTCAAAAAACTGCAACCGGCTATAACTGCGCCGAGTCCCGCCGCTTCGTTGCCGGAGATGATGATTACGTCGTCTGCAACTTCTTTTACGCCGCCCATACTGAAGGGGTCGCTTTTTTTGTGGTTTTCCTCCACGTAATTTATACCCGCCTCTATGGCCTTGAAGTTGATGTTTACAACCTCTTCGCCCTTCTTGCCGAACTTTTTGCGGATCGTTCCCTTGATCGACTCTACTGGTATATCAAAAAGTTTTGACAAAGCGCCGAGCGCCACCATGTTCTTGGAGCGGTATGTTTCGAGCTCCTTCTTGGCGATCCGCGACATCGGAACGTTGTAGCAGATTACGCCGTCTATTTTGACCTCCTCCTTGATGTCGCCGCCGGGGTAATCGTACACAAGCGCAGTGCCCGGTTTGAGTAACTCCATGTTGTTATCCAGCGCTTCCTGGTTGAACACGCAAAGCACGTCAAACCCGGAACCCTCCGACGTGATTTTTTCCGTCGAAAACCGCGTCTGGTACATGGCGTATCCGCCTCGGATTTCCGCCGGAAAGGTTTTAAAAGTAAGTATGTTCAGTCCCGACCTGACAGCCGCCTGCGCGATCATATCGCCCGAACTTATTATGCCTTCGCCGCCTTCGCCGCCTATTCTTATTATTAAATCGCTCATATTACCTTCTCCTGTTTAGTTGCTTAAACCAAATTCATGAATTCGAATTCTTACTGTTGTCATCTTCAAAGTTTTCCACCTTTCTCCAGGCTCATACATTCGCTTCGTCGCGGTTCGACAAGCTCACCGTGACAGGGTGGCGGCTCACCACGACATTCTTTATAACGCCTCTGTCACCCTGAGCTTGTCGAAGGGCGCATCTTCTCTCATACGTTGAACGGCCGTTTATCGCAAAACTTTTTTCACGGTTTCACCGATGTCGGCGGGGCTTTCGCAAACGGCAATTCCGGCATTGTATAAAGCCTTCATCTTGTCTGCCGCTGTGCCTTTGCCTCCCGATATGATTGCGCCCGCGTGACCCATCCGTCTGCCGGGGGGCGCGGTTTGTCCCGCAATAAAACCGACAACCGGTTTTTTTACATTCGATTTTATGAACTCGGCGGCCTCCTCCTCGGCGCTGCCGCCTATTTCGCCTATCATTACTATCGCTTTCGTATCCGGGTCGTTATTGAAAAGATCGAGGGCGTCTATGAAGTTCGTCCCTATAACCGGGTCGCCGCCTATGCCTATGCAGGTGGATTGACCAAGCCCCAGCGACGTAAGCTGCGCCACCGCCTCGTATGTAAGCGTGCTGGAACGTGAAACTACGCCCACCGAACCGGGCGTGTGGATATGTCCGGGCATAATGCCGATCTTGCCCTTGCCGGGAGAGATGATGCCGGGGCAGTTAGGCCCGATCAGGCGCGAGCGGCCACCCTTTATACTTCTGCAAACCTTGACCATGTCTTCGGTGGGTATGCCTTCCGTTATGCAGATAATCAGCTCGATGCCCGCGTCGTGGGCTTCCATGATCGCATCCGCCGCGAACGGGGGAGGCACGAAGATGACCGTTGCGTTTGCGTCCGTTCCCTTTACCGCATCGTCAACCGTGTTGAAAACCGGTATGCCTTCGACGTTCCGGCCTCCCTTGCCGGGCGTAACTCCGCCAACGACCTTCGTGCCGTAATCGCGGCAGCCCAGCGCGTGGAAGGTGCCTTCCTTTCCGGTTAATCCCTGTACGATAAGTTTTGTATTTTCATCGAGTAATACGCTCATACGTTATTCCTTCAAGGCGGCAACGGCTTTTTCGGCTCCGTCGCGCATTCCATTACCTATGATGAAGTTAAAGCCTGAATCTTTTAAAATTTTCCGCCCCTCCTCCACGTTCGTGCCTTCCATGCGTATGACTATCGGAGCTTTGATGCCCATCTTTTTCGCAGCGGCCACTACGCCGTTCGCAAGGCGGTCGCACCGGAGGATGCCGCCGAAGATGTTTATAAAAATAACCTTAACGTGTTCATCCGCCATTATTATCTTCAGGGCTTCTTCTATCTGCTCCGCGCTGGCGCCGCCGCCCACATCCAGGAAATTTGCGGGGTCGCCGCCGGAGTGCTTTATTATATCCATTGTCGCCATGGCAAGCCCCGCGCCGTTCACCATGCAGTCGATGCTGCCGCTCAGTTTGATGTAATTAAGGTCGTGTTTCGAAGCCTCGATTTCCAGCGGCTCTTCTTCGTTGAGATCCCTGTATTCGATAACATCCTTGTGCCTGAAAAGCGCGTTGTCGTCGTAGCCCAGCTTTGCGTCCAGCGCCAGTATCCCGCCGTCTTTGGTCTGCACAAGCGGGTTTACCTCGGCCATGGAGAGGTCTTCGCTGATATACATGTTGTACAGCTTTGTGATGAACGAGCCGACGTCGCGTATCATTTCTTTGGGGAACCCAAGCCCGAAAGCCAGCCGCCTGCACTGATTCGGCAAAATGCCGATGGCCGGGTCTACCATTATTTTCAAAATTTTCTCCGGCGTATTCGCCGCCACTTCCTCGATCTCCACGCCGCCCTCGGTGGACGCCATTATAACGTTACGCGATGTCGACCGATCCAGCACGATGCCGAGGTAAAGCTCGCGTTCTATGTTACAGCCGGATTCTATGAGAATCTGTTTCACATCTCGCCCCTCCGGGCCGGTCTGGTGCGTTACCAGCGTCATGCCCAGTATCGACTTGGCGTGACTCAGCGCTTCGTCGGCGGTTTTGGCCAGTTTAACGCCGCCGCCCTTGCCGCGCCCGCCCGCGTGAATCTGGGCTTTTATAACTACCGGGAAGCCTCCCAGCTTGTCCAGAATGTCTTTTACGCCGTCAATGCTGTCCGTGGCATACCCGTCCGGTACAGGAATACCGTGCTTACGCAAGACTGCCTTGGCCTGATACTCATGTATCTTCAAATTGATCCTCCTGTAAAAAATGAACTGAAAAGATACCACGTTTGAAACAAAAAATACAACGATGCTTTAAGCCTCGCATTGCCTCATATTAAAAATCTGAAAATGTCCCTTGACTCTGTAGTGTGGTACAGGGTTTATATTATAGTCATGGAAACGGGAACAATGACCATAGGGAAAATTGCAAAGGCGGCTAGCGTGGGAATTGAGACGATCCGCTATTACGAAAGACGGCAGCTTATCGCGCCCGTATACAGGAAACCTTCGGGATACCGGGTGTACGACCAGACGTCGGTCCAAAAAATCCGGTTCATAAAAAACGCGCAGAGGTTGGGGTTCAAGCTCGAAGAGATCATCGAACTGCTGAAGCTCAAGGTAAGCGGCAACGGGCAGTGCGGGTCCGTCAGAAAGAAAGCGGAGGCCAAGATGCTGGAAATCGAGGGAAAGATCGCCGCTTTGGGCGCGATAAAAAAATCGCTCAAAAATTTGATTAAGCATTGCCGTGACGACAGGCCGACGGACGACTGTCCCATCCTGAACGGCATGGAGGCAATAACCGGCAATCTGAAAAAGTAATTTTTAAAATGGGTAATTGCTGCGCTGAAAACAAAACGGGGAACCCGGACCTGA
>BTTC01000027.1:0-11896 GCA_036244935.1 bacterium
GCGGGGTATAAAGTATATTTTGGAACGTCAAGCGGCAACTACCCGGAACAGATAAATATTGGAATGCCGTCTTGTACGGATATGGGAAGTAACGTCACCGAATGCGCATACGACGTTCAGAACCTGGAATCGAATACGTATTATTTCGCCGTAACCGCATACGACGCATCCGGCAATGAAAGCGATTATTCAAACGAAGCTGCGTGGCCTACGCCGTAATTTTCGCTAAAGCATATTGCTTTACCATGAATACGATGCACATACGTAATGTCTTGATATTCAGACCTTGGAATATCTATCGTATCCGCTAAAACTTAAAATGCTTTAGCTTTCACCAACCCCGGCTTCGCCTTCATCAACAAAAGCGTCTTGACGATTTTTCAGCGTAGCAGTTGTAAAAGCGCCTTGCCGGGGTCGTCTTTTTTCATAAGCGCGCTTCCAATCAAGAAGGCGTCCGCTCCGGCTTTTTCAAGTTCCTCCATCGTTGCCGAATCCCTGATACCGGATTCGCTTACAAGAAGTTTTTTATTACCACGTAAAAGCGGCGCGAGCCTTTGCGTCACGACAGTATCCACCTTGAGGTTTTTATCCATGAAGCTCCGGTTGTTTATCCCTACGCAAACCCCCGGCGGTATTAAACCGACCTCGTCGTGAATCTCAAATAAAACTTCAAGCCCGATTTCCAGCGCGATGCCGACCATATCCGCCGCGTGCGCCTTTGACTCGAAATTCAGCGCCATTATCAAAACCGCATCAGCCCCGATGATCCTGGACTCGTATATCTGGTATGGATCGATTATAAAATCCTTACGCAGCAGAGGAAGATTCACGGATTTTTTCGCCAACGCAAGGCAGTGCGCCGAACCGCCGAAAAACAACCCGTCGGTCAAAACGGAAATAGCGGCCGCGCCCGAGGCCTCGTAACCTTTTGCTATTGACGAAGGATCAAAGTTCCGCGCAGCCCATCCGCCCGCCGGGGACATCCTTTTTATTTCCGCGATAACCTTGTGCTTTGCAGCGGCCAAGCGGATAGATTTTTCAAACCCGCGCGTCGGCGGCGCGTCGGCGGCCTTCCGTTTAAGATCGGCAAGCGCAGCGATACCGCGATTGAAGGCGACCTCCGCCCGTTTGTTATCCAGAATTTTTTTTAAAAGATCATTCATAATTCAATACCGAGCTTCGGCCAGAGTTTATCCACTTTCGATTTTGTTTTTTCGTCCATTTCCATGTCGTCCGGCCATTCACGGTCATGACCTTCGGCGCGCATCTTTTTTGTTGCGTCTATTATCACGCCAAAGCCGCGCCTGAGTATATCCCGCGCCGGATCGCAGTTGTTGAACAGTTTCCATGCAGCGTCCGAAAGATTTTCGGGGTCGATTTCCTTATCCACGATCACCACGATGTTTGCCATCTTGCCAGCCGGACCGCTGAGAAGGTTGCCGGCCGTTTCCACCGCTTGCCCTGGTTCGGTTTTATCAATCGCGCAGATTATCACGCGGTTTTTCGTCTCTTTTTCCGGGACGTAAAACCGTTTTATATTGCGCCCGGCGGTCTCGCGCGCCAGCAATTTTTCGTCAAACGTATCAAGCCGGGGATTGGATCGCGGTTTTTCACCGTCAAGCCTTTGCGTTACGTCGATCCCCAGCTTGGAGCCGCGCAGCGGCAGCGGCGAGGAGTGATCCAATACGTCAAGCACGCCCTCGGAATAGAAAAGGTCTTCATGCGCGTCGAGGTTATCCAGCAGTTCGCGCAGCACGGCGCGGTAGTCGCGTACATCAACGTTTTCGTTAAGAGCCAGAATCATCTTGGCAAAACTCATCTGCCCGGTTCCCCAAAGCGCGTTCATCAACCTGTGCGCGGCGGCGGGAAAACGTTTTTCCATCGAAACGATAACGCAGTTATGGAAAACGCCTTCCCACGGCAGATCGTAATCGATCATTTCAGGGATAACCGTTTTAAGCATCGGCCTGAAGATGCGGCCTGTTGCGCGCCCCATGTAACAGTCCTCCATAGGCGGCTTGCCTACTACCGTCGCAAAATAGATCGGGTTCTTTTTTCTCGTTACGGCCGTTACGTGAAACGCGGGATAGTGACCCGCAAGCGAGTAGTAGCCGGTATGATCGCCGAACGGTCCCTCAAGTCTGAAATCCTCCGCAGGATCGACATACCCCTCCAGTATTATCTCCGCATCCGCCGGAACCCACAGATCGTTCGTTACGCATCTGGCAAGCCTTACGGGATTTTTACGTATCAGCCCCGCAAGCAAAAGCTCGTCCACGTCCCTGGGCAGGGGCGCGGTTGCCGCATAGGTGACCGCCGGATCGCTGCCTATGGCAACGGATACCGGCATCCTTTTACCAGCCCTTTTATATTCGTGGAAGTGATGCGCGCCGTCCTTGTGTATGTGCCAGTGCATGCCGGTCGTGTTTTTATCAAAAGCCTGCATACGGTACATCCCAAGATTGCCGCGCCCGGAAAGCGACCGCGTAAAAACCAGCGGCAGGGTGATGAACCGCCCCGCGTCGCGCGGCCAGCATTTTAATATCGGGATTTCAGACAAGTCTACCTCATCCCCTTTCATAATGATCTCCTGGCAGGGCGCGCGTCCGGAGGTTTTTTTATTCGGCGGAAATTTCGCAATCTCCAAAATCATTGAAAGCGTTTTCATACGGTCGCCAAGCGTCACAGGCGGCGCAACGGTCAGGTACCGCTCTATCTGCGATGCGATCTCTTCAACGTCGTCAACGCCAAGCGCCATCGCCATCCGTTTTTCACTGCCGTATGCGTTTATCAGCACGGGCATGGAAAAACCCTCAGGGTTTTCAAAAAGCAGCGCCTTGCCGCCGCCGGGTGATTTACTTACCCTATCGGTTATTTCGGTTATATCAAGAAGCGGGCTGACCTTTTGGCTTATGCGGATCAACTCACCTTCTGCTTCAAGTTTTTCTACAAACCGGCGCAGATTCTGATACCGGATTCGGTTCCCGCTCATACGGGCAGTATAAGAGAACGACCCGTCATCTCCCGGGGCTGTTTGATTTCAAGGAGCGAGAGTACGGTTGGGGCGACGTCGCAAAGTGCGCCGCCGTTGTTATGAAGCCTGAAACGTTTCGGGCCGAATATGTAAAACGGTACCACGTTCGTGCTGTGGGCCGTTATCGGCTGGTGATGACTGTTTATCATCTGCTCGATGTTGCCGTGATCGGCGGTGACTATCAGGTTGCCGCCCACCTTTTTTACCGCCTCCATCATCCTGCCCACGCAGTGGTCTATGGTTTCCACCGCCTTGATGGCGGCGCCGAAAACTCCCGTATGCCCCACCATGTCGCCGTTGGCGAGGTTTACCACAACCATTTTCGCCTTGCCGGAAGTTATTGCGTTGACGGCCTGGTTCGTTACCTCCCCTGCGTTCATCTCCGGCTTTAGGTCGTAGGTAGCCACTTTCGGCGATGGTATCAAACATCGCGTTTCGCCGGGAAACCGCGCTTCTATGCCGCCGTTAAGAAAATAGGTGACGTGCGCGTACTTCTCCGTTTCCGCCGTGCGGAACTGGGATATGTTAAATTCCGACAGCAGCTGCCCCAACCCTTTTTCGGGCGGCTTGTGCACAAAAGCTGCGGGAAGTCTGAACCTGGGATCGTATTCCGTCATGCAGTAAAGGTGCAGCCTCGGCGGATGCCCCCTGTCGAATTTGTTGAAATCTTCCTCGGTCAATGCGGATACGATCTGGCGTATACGGTCGGGGCGGAAGTTGAAAAACTGCACAACGTCGCCCTCCCGCATCAATCCTGAAGGCGCGCCGTCCTGATCCACCACCACCGTTGGATCAAGGAACTCGTCTGTGATCTGGTGGTTGTAGGATTCCGCTATAGCCCCGACGGGATTATCGGTTGTCGCCACGCCGCGTCCGTGAACGATGGCATTGTACGCCTTCTGCAGGCGATCCCAGCGGTTGTCTCGATCCATGCCCCAATAGCGGCCCGAGATCGTGGCTATCTTTCCAACTCCGATTTCCAATGTCGATAACAGCAGCCGGTATATGAATTCCGTTCCGCTGTGGGGAGCCGTATCCCTGCCGTCGGTCATTGCGTGTATAAACACGTTTTTGAGGCCTTCGCGTCTGCACTTTTTCAAAATCGCTTCCAGATGATTTATGTGCGAATGCACGCCGCCGTCGGATACAAGCCCCAGCAGATGGTAGCCGACGTTATTTTTAAGGGCCATCATCATGCCTTTGTGTATGACCGGGTTTTCGTAAAAAGAGCCGTCCTTGATCGCGCGGTTTATCATGGGAAGGTCCTGCATTATTACCCTGCCCGCGCCGATGTTAAGGTGCCCCACTTCGGAATTGCCCATCTGCCCTTCCGGAAGCCCAACATCCTCGCCGGATGCGCTTATATGCGTTGGCGGGAAGTTTTTTTCCAGAAAATCAAAGTTCGGCGTTTGCGACGCAAGTATGGCGTTACCGAACTCGCTGTCGTTTTTCCCCCATCCATCCAGAATGCACAAGACAAGGGGCGGTATTTTATCGGTATTCATAAACAGGTGTTATTGATAATCGCAAAGTTTAGCCGGCCTGTTCGCACAGTAACTACTCAAATCTAATTGATCCCATATAATATATTAGTTTAATAGCGTCTTTTTTGGTATTCTTTTAAATACAAGGAGATACAATATGTTTGTGAAGGTGGCAACAAAATGGATATTGACGGCTGCTTTTTTTATTTTGCTTACAACGGCCGGGGTCGGCAAAGCATACGCGTTTGAAGTCGGAGCGGAAGTCGATTACTGGATGACCGCCCTTTCCGGAGACGTGAAATCCGATTCCGGATCCGTAACCGGGACTACGCTGGATTTCAAGGACAGCCTGGGACTTGATGATTACAATTCCGCCGGCGGAAAACTTCATGTTGAACTGGGCGACCACCTGCTTACCCTTGGATACACCCCGCTTGCGTACTCGGGAATAAAAACGATTTCGTCGGATTTTATCTTCAACGGTCAAACTTATACCGCAGGTGCGGTATTGGAAAGCAAACTCAGGCTTAACATGACCGACATCCAGTACACCTACTGGCTTATGAACTTAAGCCTCGGCGCGTTTACCAAGATCGGGCTTACGGGAGGCATAAAAAATTTCGATTTCGTCACGTCGTTAAACGAAACTACTACGGGTATCGTGGAAGAGAAAAGCGCAGCTATTCCCATACCTGTTGCAGGCGCGCGCATCGAGGTTGGAGTCGGGGATTTTGTAAAGCTGGCTGCGTCCGGCGTCGGGATGGGCTACGGCGGGAACTCGATTTTTGACGTGACGGGTTCAATCGAGGTTTCACCGCTGCCGTTTGTCGGCGCCACGTTAGGTTACAGAACCGTTTCCGTTACGTTAAATGCAAACGATACCAATTTAAATGCCGGTTTCAGCGGTCTGTTTATTGGTTTATTCGCGCACTTTTAACCGCATGCGCCAAGCGGTTTCTTTCGCCAGGGGGTTGAGTCGACAGATTCGGCATAGGGATTTTTTAACTTATG
This sequence comes from bacterium, assembly GCA_036244935.1. Classification (GTDB taxonomy): domain Bacteria; phylum Nitrospinota_A; class UBA7883; order JACRGQ01; family JACRGQ01; genus BTTC01. The sequence continues at coordinate 5,530 of BTTC01000027.1, forward strand.
TATGAATTCATAAACGATCGTATAAAAGAACACCGCGATATAACCGCCAAGATGTTCGGCGACGGCGAACTCCTTAATTCCATTTCGGATCTATGCGGCCTTACCGTTGAAACATACAAAAATGGTAAAAAAATACTTCTGTGCGGAAACGGAGGCAGCGCGGCGGACGCGCAGCACATAGCTTGTGAACTGGTGGCAAGGTTTAAAAGGGATAGGCCTCCTCTTTGCGCGATGGCGCTCACAGTCAACACCTCATCCATAACGGCCATCGGCAACGATTACGAATTCACAAAAATATTCTCCAGGCAGGTGGAAGCCTTTGGTAAAAAGGGCGATCTGTTAATAGGGATATCCACAAGCGGCAATTCCCCCAACGTAATACAAGCTATGGAAAAGGCAAAAGAGATGGGCATGAGCGTTGCGGGTTTTACCGGAGTAAACCGCGATGCTGAAATTTTAAAACACGCCCAAATCTCCATCAGAATTCCTTCAGCAAACACGCCGAGGATACAGGAAGCTCACATACTGATAGGTCACATAGTCTGCGAATATATTGAGAACGAGCTTTTCCCAAAATAGATAATTGAGAATTCTGGCTATTCGATATTTATCGTCCAGCGGGTCAGGCGCGATGCGAGGCGGATGTTGAGTCCCCCCTTCCCCACCGCGATGGAGCGCTGGCTCGATTCAAGTTTTACAAACGCCTCATAGCTTGCCGGGTTGCATTTTACAGATTCAACCTTTGCGGGCGTAAGCGAAGCGGCGATGAATTTTTCGGGTTCGTCAAACCACTTTATGACATCGATGTTTTCACCCTTAAGCTCCTTCGTTATACGCTGTACCCTGCTCCCATCCGGTCCGATGCAGGTACCGACCGCGTCGATGTCGGAGTTGGCCGAAAAAACCGCAACCTTGGAGCGTCCCGCCGTATCGCGCGCAACCGATTTTATCTCAACCAGTCCATCAACTATCTCAGGTACCTCCATTTCCAGCAAGAACCTTAAAAGCATTGGATGCGTGCGCGACAAAATATAGACGGAATCATTGTCCCTGCTGACTACGTCGATAACGAGGACTTTTATCAGCTCCCCGTTTTTAAATTTTTCCCTGAATGCCTGCTCCTTTCGTAACAGCTCTGCCGGCATTTCAGCCACGTCGCACAAAATGAGCCCGGTTTCATCAATTCTGCCGCGTACGGCAGCGGTAACCATTTTCCACTTGTTTTTCAGCATCCCGCCGTAAAACTGGACGGCCTTTATTTCCTCGACCGTTTTTTTCATCATACGCCTGGTTGCCATCGCCGCAAGCCGACCCAGTTCCGGCATGCTGTAGGGCAACGACGCCATCGCGCCCGGTTCCGGATTTGACATATGTTTTGCGGCCTGTTCCGGCGTGATCTCATACTCCGGATCGTCAACGTTTTCTTTTACGGTTTTAGTTTGCGTAAGAGTTACGGCGCCTTTATCGGTATCAAAAACGGCGTGAAGGTTGTACAGCCGCGCTTTCCTTTGCGCCGCGTCGGATATGGCGGTTTCGATGGCGTTGATCAATGCCTGCCGGCTTATGCTCCTTTCGGACACTATTGCGTCAATAATCGAGTTGAGGCTATTTTTATTTTTTGTCATGGTTCGATTTCAAGCCGCGCGCGCGCAACGTCCGACAAGCCGAATTCAACCGGCCCGCCGTCCGGGGTTTGCACTATGACGAAACGTTCTCCTTCACCACGCTGCAGTTTGCCGAGCATTTCATGCGGGCCATGGAAATCCTTTTTAAAAACGATACGCACAAGCGACCCCACGCTTTTTGCGTAATGATCCGGTTTTTTCAGTTTGCGCGTAATCCCCGGCGATGACACCTCAAGCGTGTAGGCTCCTTTTATCAACTCTTCAACCTCCAGCAGGGCCGAAAGCTGTTTGCTGATCGTAACGCAATGATTGTGCGTCACGCCGATTTTGCTGTCTATAAAAATACGCAAGATCATCCCGCGTCCCGCGCTTGCGAATTCCATGTCGTAAAGCGAAACTCCTTCCCTTTCGAGTATAGGCGCCAAAAAACTTTTCGCCTGGGTGATAACTTCTTCATTCATAACGCCACCGTGACCTATGACGGCATGAAACGCAATCCGGTAATCATCAGCTTTACCGAAAGCGTCTCTTCCACGTCGTTGGGGTATTGTTCTTTTTGCGAGGTTATCCTTGCATCCCGAATAAGGATTTCCTTTTCGTTGTTTTGAATTTCCTTCATGAACCTGACGAGATTCGCCAAAGAGGAATCAAAGGAAACACTGAGGTTTAAAATCTGGAAGCCGTCAAGCGATTCCGGTTTTTCCGGCTTGCTGGATTTAAGGGTAAGCCCCGCCGCCAGCGCCTTATCGCGTACAAGCTGCGCCAACTGGCCGGTTGCAAGAGCCTCCGTATTGGCCACAAAGCAGGCCGATACCATGCGGTTGAACTCGGTTTCCAGAGATAATTTCTGGTTTTCACGTTCCTGCGCGCTTTCAATAAAAGCCCTGTAACGCTTTACCATAGCGGCCGTGCGCGGAATTTCCGCATTAAAACCGTGGTAGTTTTTCCATAGCGGTTTCACTGCAAGTGAATATAAAAAAATTACCGCCGCCGCCAGTGCGCCAAACAGCACTGTTTTACGATCACGCGGCGAAAGTTTTTTAAGCTTCATCAGGCCATTGCCCAAACCGTGAATGTACTGTCATCCTGAGCTTGTCGAAGGACGACCTGCTTATAAAACACCGGGGCATGGTTCGACATGCTCACCATGACAATTTTATTTTCATTTGGGCAACAGCTTGTCATCATTCAACCTCCATACGTATGCTGAACTTTTCGTTTTTGCCGACGGTTTTAACGGCGCCCGCCATTCGCACCGATTTGAAATGAGGATCGGCCTCCATGACTCTCAAAAGCGACGACGCATCCTCCGACAGACCGGAAATCGCTATCCTGCCGCCGCGGATTTCAATATCCGTCAGGTAACCGTTTTTCGGCAGCGCGCCGGTAAGCCCTTCCAGCAGGTCGATCGTGAAGGAAGAAGTCATGGAAAATTTTTCATAACTCTCAAAATACGACCGGAATTCCCCAATACGCAGATGCACCTCCTCAACGTTGGCGGCCTTCGATTTGAGCTGCGCCAGCTCCTGTTTAAGGTCACCCGCCCTTTTCCATTGCACGCTATATACAAAGGCTATCCAGAAAAGAGCAAGGGAGACTATAACGATGGAACCCGTTTTAAATCTTTTTAACGCCATGCCGGCTCGACTGTCGCGCATACCGGCAGGAATAAAGTTGAAGCGCGCTCCTTCCTTATCAATTCCCAGCGCGCCCGTAGCCGCCGCAACGTAACCGAAACCGGCATCATCCCCGCCAACAGGAAGGGATTTTATAATTGAATCGGAAAATCCGGGCTTTGCGGCAAGATAACGGATTATGCCCTTCCTCAACGCCCCGCCGCCGGCGATAAACACTTTTTCGAGGTACACGTTTATATCCTCAGCGCCGGTTACGAGCCGGATGTGATTTAATTCTTCCGAAATTTTTTGGGAGATATCGCCATCCGGTGACAGACCGGAAACGTCCCGCTCATAAAAATATTTTTCTTCCAATTTCGGCCTGAAGCGGTTGAAACGGGAATATACCAGACGCGTTCCATCCACAACGCTCATTTCAAAACCTGCGGGCGTTATTTCTATGAATGTTCTTTTCTTTATTTCGTCGTCGGGGACGTCGGGTAAAATCCACGCGGCGGAAGAAAACGATACCTCGTCCGGTTTTATATTGGCTTCCTTTGCCGCATCAAAATACGAATCGAAATCGGAACGTTTCAGACCCGCGATGTTTAAAATAAAACCGCCATGCGCGCCGCCAACCACCATGAAATCATATACAAGCTGGTCGTGCGGTATGGGAAAGTGGCGAGCGACCTCGAACTCCATCATTTTACCCAGAAGGGCTTTGTTTTTAGCCGGAATTTCAGCCGTTGTGACATGTACGATCCGCCTCGGCAAAAGCAGGATTACGGCAGGCTCCTGAGGGGATATACGGTCTATTTCCTCCCTGACCTTTTGGGCGGCGCCCATTTCCCTGTCCAGAAAGTTCCCGCGCACAATACCGCTGCCTACGGGCGAAGCCGACTTCCATCCCTCCGCAAAAACCGCGATTGTACAAAAATCTTCTTTAATGTCCGCGACCGCAATGTAACGCATTTCCGTCGCATTTTATCATCATGCGTCGATGCCGGACAACTTTTTGCACACACCCGGTTTTTTAACTTTCGCAGCAAACACGGGGAGAGGTTTTCTACTGCATATAAATTAAAACGCGATACTGTCTGGAACGTAGCTGCAGTAAGGCTCCGCGGCCATGTAGTCGCCGCCGGTTTCGTAATACGCGCGCGCTCGGCAGCCTTCGCAAACCGTTTTATATTCGCACGCGCCGCACTTGCCCTTTAACAACTCCGGGTTACGCAGGTCGGCGAACACCTTTGAGTTATCCCATATCTCCCTGAAACTCTGATTTAAAATGCTGCCCGCCTCCACGGGAAGATAGCCGCATGGGAAAACCTGTCCCTTGTGCGATATGAAACAGATGGCGGAACCGGCCAGACAGCCTTTCGTCATCGCCGCCATGCCGTGCGTTTTTGGTGAAATTTCTATACCCTCTTCGGCTGCCTTCTGCCTCATGATGCGGAAGTAGTGCGGCGCGCAGGTGGCCTTGGTCTCGATCTTTTTTTCCTTGCTCACGTCATAAAACCACGACAGCAGCTTTTCGTAAGTTTCGGGCTCGAGCATCTGGTCGTCCGCTATTTTTACCCCGCAGCCCACGGGCACCAGCATGAAAATATGCAGCGCCGCAGCCCCCAGATCAATGGCATTTTGATAAATATCTTTTATCTGATGGACGTTATGCTTTGCGATTGTCGAGTTTATCTGCACCGGCATACCGAGCGCTTGGAGATTTTTCATACCCCTGACCGCCTTTTCGTATGAACCTTCCATCATGCGGAATTTGTCGTGAACGCCGCCGATGCCGTCCAGCGATATCGCTACCCTCTGGATACCGCTTTTTACTATTTTTTTTGCGGTTTCGACGTCAACCATCGTGCCGTTTGTCGCAAGCGCCAGCGTAAAACCTTTCTCCACGGCGTACTTCGCTATATCGAATATATCCGGTCTTATGAGCGGCTCGCCGCCGGACAATACGAGTATCGGTTTACCGACCTCCGCCAGGCCGTCGATCATTTTGCATGACTGCTCGAAGGTGAGGTCGTCCTTCGAAAGCTGCCTCGCCACGTCTATCCTCCGGCAGTGGACGCATTCCAGGTTGCACCCGGCGGTGGTTTCCCAGAAGACAAGCCGCAGTTTGCTGCCGGTATTGCTCATATATTTTTGGGCATGGACGTGTCCGTCGGGTTTTTCTTTTATATCTTCATAAACCTCTTTTATGGTGCCGACTCGCGGCCTGCCGCCGGGGTGATGGCTCACCCGCCAACCTCCGCTTCAGGTTTTTTGTCCAAAAGATGTTCCGGCATGGGGAACTCTTCTCCGCATTTTTTTAACGCCGCTTTCTTTTCCGGCGTCAGACCGATTTCATCGTCGGTAAGGTAGCAGGCCGGATCGGGCGCGAACGGATCGTCGTAGATGTATTTGGCGCGCACCCGCAAAGCGCCGCCGCACGCGTTGAGCCATTTGCATTCCCTGCATCTACCCTTAATGCAGTCAAGCCTGTTCTTGAGGCCTTTCATAAGCGGGTCGCCCTGATCCATCCAGATGTCGCCGAACTTGCGCTCCTTTACGTTGCCGAAACTGTAATCCTGCCAGAATTGATCCGCGTGCACGTTGCCGAAAAAATCTATGTTGCCGAAGCTCACGCCCGATGAATAACGCCCGCCGCCGTTCCATTCAAGCATTTTCAAAACTTCCGCTGCCTTTTCCGGGTTTTTTTCAAGCAGCTTCATGTAAAGGTATACGCCGTCCACATGGTTATCGACCGTAAGTATGTCCTTTGGCAGCCCGCGTCTGTGCATATCGTCGGTGCGCTCCAGAATTATATCCATCGCGCGTCGCGTCTCTTCGTGTGTTAAATCCTCGCCCTTTATGCCGCGCGCCCTGCCTGAATAAACAAGATGATAAAAACAGGCGCGCTGTATATTTTCCCTTTCGATAAAATCGAATACCTCATCAAGATTTTCGTAGTTATGACGCGTAAGCGTAAGGCGCAGACCCACGCGCTGGCCGTTTTCCACGCAGTTGCGAAAACCCGCCATCGCCTTTTTGAACGCGCCCTCCTTGCCTCGGAACCTGTCGTTTACCTCGCCGATGCCGTCAAGCGAAATCCCAACGTAAACAAAACCGCTT
>BTTC01000028.1:0-11807 GCA_036244935.1 bacterium
CGAGGTAAATGGGTACAGGTTTCCCCAGTATAAAAACCCTGCGGGTGTATCGCGGCTCTACCTCCTGTTTTTGCCTCGCCTCGGCCCTTTCTTTTTGTCGACGGTTTTTGTTTCTGTCGTCTGTTGGCGCTCCAGCGCCCTTAACTTGCGGGCTTCTTTTTTGTTCGTTTGTTTTCCACTCTTTTTATTTTTGACAGGTTCCCCTTCCCAGCCTATTTTTTCAAGGAAGTCATCGTAACCGCCGTGGAAATATTCCGCCCCGCCGCGATGAAAGATAATCAGGTTTTCCGCAAGGCTCCTTAGAAGAAGCTCCGAGTGGGTAACGATTACCACTACGCCCTGGTAGGCATCCAGTTCTTCGGTTAACGATTCTATCGACTCCACGTCCAGATGGTGCGTGGGTTCGTCCAGTAACATAATGTTGGATGGGCGCGAGATTATCTTGCCCAGCAGGAGCCTGCTTCTTTCGCCGCCGGAGAGTACTTTCACCTTCTTTTTGCCCAGGTCTCCATCAAACATCATGGCGCCGCAGATGGCGTGGGCCGCCTGCATAGATAGATTCGGGTTGGCGTTTTGTATTTCATCCACCACGCGGTTTTTTGGGTTAAGACGGTCTATGTTCGTCTGTCCAAAGTGGCCGAGACTTGCTTCTGGATGCTTGGTTATCGAACCGGATGGGACCAGCTCTCCGGCAAGGCAGTTAAGAAGGGTCGATTTCCCTTTTCCATTCGCGCCGATGATGGCGATTCTATCCTTTCGCTTTACATGAAAAGAAAGTTTTGAAAAAAGGTTGTTCTCTGGTTTTCCGTCGTAAGAAAACGAGATATTTTCTACAGTCATTATGGTCTTGGCCGGGCACTTGATATGATTGAACCTGAAGCCGATTTTTTTTTCGTCCTCCAGTTTCCCCATCGCTCCCATTTTGTTTATCATCTTCACGCGCGATTGGGCCATTGCGGCCTTCGATGCCTTTGCCTTGAACCTGTCGACCAGAGCCTGCATTTCTTTTTTCTTTTTTTCGAGGTTCTGGCGGGTTTGTTCGTAGGTCTCCTCTTCCTGGATTATCTGTTCATAAAGTTTTATGGTGCCTCCACGCACTTTTTTTGCCTGCTTTCTGTGTATAGCCATTGAGTGCGTAGTAACCTTGTCCATGAAATCGCGGTCGTGAGTTATTATCATCATCTCACCGGGCCACGCCGTAAGGGATTTCTTGAGCCACCTTAGCGAGACGATGTCCAGATAGTTGGTCGGCTCGTCAAGCAGTAGCATATTGGGGTTTCCCAAAAGCGCCTTGCAAAGGTTTATGCGTATCTGGTACCCGCCGCTGAAGCTGTATGGATCTTTTTTGAAGTCGTTTTCCGAAAAGCCAAGCCCCGAAAGTATTATCTCGGCCTTGTAGTGATCCCATTCCTCTTCAGCCGGGAGGGACTTTATACACTCCTCCAAAACGTTCGGTTTTGTAAACTGTATATGCTGTTCCAGAGTTCCGATTTTATAGCCTTTGGGTTTTGATATTGTGCCCGAGTCGATCTGTTCCTCCCCCAATATCATCCTGAATAAAGTCGTTTTCCCTGTACCGTTGCGCCCCACAAGGCCAACGCGCTCGCCCTTATTGACGAGGAAGGAGAGGTTCTCAAAAAGCGTTTGAACCCCGTAGGCCTTGTTTAGACTGTTTGCCTGTATCATTTTCAGCTCCGTGTTGTGTTCTTGAAATCTGAGTACTATAAAGGAATACGGACGATGGAGGCAAACTGCTCCACGACGGTTGACATGACTCCCGGCGGTCTGGAATATGGGAATGCGTATGTACCGGACTTGCTGGAATTGGATAACAACGACGTACTGCTGGCGTTTACCGATGGGGCATTATTTACGTCTGGTGGTATGGTATAAAGGTCATGAAGAGTACAGACGGCGGGGATACATGGAGCGCGCCGCAATGGGCATACGATAACCCAGGCAGTTACGACGGTAAAGTGGATTTACTCCAGTATGGGCGCGTCGATTTAACTGACATACTATCAAAACAACTCATTTGTAGAATACGTTCCGGTAATGTGGTAGAATCCCGCTCCAGTGAATGTTTATTGCATTGCGTCAGAAACCGGTGAGTTTGCAAAGGGGTCTTTTTTCAATGATGTCCGTGAAGCCGTGTTTTTATGTTGAAACATATCAGCTTGTTTGTTAGCATTCCGCGTTGATAGCCTCGAAATACTAATTTTAAAAGATGTTTTGAAAGGGGTGGTGAAAAGTGAAAGTTACAGTTAAATTTATAGCCGTACTGTTGGCGGCGTCGTTTGCGTTTGGGCTGGCTTCGTGCGCTACGACGCCGAATGAAGAGGCCGTAGAGGTTCAGCCTTCGGCGGAGGAGATGGAAAGGCAGCGCCAAGAGGAAATGGAGAGACAGCGTCAGGAGGAGCTTGCAAGGATGCGTCAGCAGGAACTCGAAGCCGAGACGGAACCGGCTGCCGTGGATCTTTCCACCGTACTTGAAACGGTGTATTTCGATTACGACAAGTATACTCTCAAGCAGGCGACGCGCGAATCGCTTTCGCGCAACGCAGAGTGGCTTAAGGCCAACTCCAGCATTCAGCTGCAGATAGAGGGACATTGCGACGAGCGGGGCACGGAAGAGTACAACCTGGCTCTGGGCGAGCGAAGGTCTTCGTCCGTAAAAAATTACCTCGTTTCGCTCGGCGTTGATGAAAACCGGCTTTACACGATAAGCTACGGTGAAGAAATGCCGGTCGACCCGGGACACAGCGGAGACTCGTGGACGCAAAACAGACGCGCGGAATTCAAGATAACCAACCAGTAACGCTGGAATCGATAATGGGGGTTTCGCTTACATGGCGGAGTCCCCATTTTAAATTGTAATGAAAATCGCTCCGCTTGCCGCCAGGTTTTTTTGTCTTTGCCTTCTTACCTCTGCCTGCGCAACGGCCGCCGGCGAAAAGGAAATCAAAAACAAACTCGAATTTATCAAGGAAAGGCAGACCGCGTCGGATTCCGCAACAAAAGATCGGTTGCTGGAAATCTCCGTAAAACAAAAAACGCTGGCGGAAATAATCGAAATAACCCTTAAAAACGAGGCGGACATCAAACATGATTTGGGGCGGCTTCATACCGTCATAGAGAATTTCAGCGCCCGTGATGAAGAAAAGGAATATGAAGAAGGGACGATTTCGGCAAACATAAAAACACTGGATAAAAAGATAGAGCAGTTGCAGATTATGATAATGGAGGGGAATATGATCCAAAGCCGGAATGTGGAATCCTTCCGATCGGAGGTGGATGAGACATACGCCGCGCTTTACGCCGAGATGGGGAAGGTAATGGAGCTTCTAACCAGGAAAAAACCGGGAAAGAAAAAAATAATAAGAAAAACTTCTGCTGGGAAAGTAAAGCCGGTAACGGGCCGGATCGCAGCGGAAGAACTTTATGACAAAGCCTATAAAAATTTTCTTTCGGGGAATTACGGACAATCGGCGGCTTTTTTCGGGGAATACGTAAAACGCCACCCCGATACAGATCTGAGCGACAACGCGCAATACTGGCTGGGGGAGTCGCTGGCTAACCAGGGCAAGATTAAAGAAGCGCTTAACGTCTATATCGCCGTGGCCGCAAAATACCCGGATTCCACCAAAGCCCCGGTTTCGTTATGGCGCGCCGCCACGCTGCAGGAAAAATTGGGGCGCAAAAAAACCGCGCATAAAACTCTGATTAAAATACGCGATAAGTATCCGGCCTCAAGCGAATACGCGCTGGCGCAGAAAAAACTGAAATCTAGTAAATAAGGGAAATTAAAAATATGTTACGGATCATAAGGGACAACGCATCAGGTTTAATGGTAAAAATTATTCTTTGGGGTCTCGTGGCGGCATTCGTGGGCACGATCTTCCTTGTTTGGGGGTACGGAACAGAACCCGGACAAAAGCCCGCGGCAAAGGTGGGCAAATCCATAATTACCCGCGCAGAGTTACAAACCCGCTACAACCAGATGCTTGAAAATATCCGTCAAAATTTCGGGCGCGAAGAGGTCACGGATGATCTTTTACGGCAGCTCAAGGTGGAGGAAACGGCGCTTAAAGGTCTTATTCTGGAACGGCTGCAGATCATGGCCGCTAAGCAGGCAGGGTTCCGCGTATCGGATGAAGAACTGAGGGACAACATTGCGAATAATCCAACTTTTCAGGCGGCAGGTAGTTTCGACCGGGATCTGTACGTTGCGATTCTTCGCAATAACAGGTTTTCGCTTGGCGAATACGAAGAGCTGCTTCGCAAGGAGATTCTCATAAACAAAGCCGTCCGGCTTATAGAAGACTCCGTGCATGTAACGAAATACGAAATAAAAAGTGAATTCATAAAAGAAAACGAAGAGGTAAAGATAGAATACCTGAAGCTGGCGTCCGCGTCATACGAAAGCAGTATAAAGGTAACGGATGAACAGCTTTCGGAATATTACGAAAAGCAAAAACCGTTATACAAGCAGCCAGAGACGCGGAAAATCGAATACCTTTTCAGCGACCCGTTAAGTCTGCGCGCAGGTATAAAGATATCGGAAAACGAATTGAAAAGCAGTTATGAATCCCAAAAAGAAAGTTTTACGGAAAAGGAAAAGGTTAGCGTAAGACACATACTCTTTTCCTTACCTGCCGACGCGCCTGAAGAGAGGACGCAGAAACTGAAGGAGAAGGTCGAGCAGGTTTTGAAGGAGATAAAAAACGGCGCGGATTTTTCTGAAATGGCGAAAAAATATTCAGACGATCCGGGTTCCGCGGTGAACGGCGGCGATATGGGCTTTTTCGAGCGGGGAATAATGTTACCCGAGTTTGAAGAGGCGGCGTTTGCATTGGAGCCGGGCGGTATATCCGAGCCGGTGCGTACCAAGTTCGGTTTTCACATCATAAAAACCGTAGAAAAAAAGGGCGCCGTAACAAAAGAATTCGCCGACATGAAAAAACATATCATGGAAACGCTTCTGGGCGATAAGAGCCGGTCAAAAGCCAAGAGCAGGCTGATGAAAATCGTTAAGGAAGAGGCAAAGAAAAAAACCGGCTGGGAGGCCGCCGCAAAAGATAAACAGCTTGTTTATAAAACCGTGGATGTAAAGGCCGGGAGGCCGATACCGTCGATTGCCGGATCGTTGGATATTTCAAAGCGTATTTTTGAACTGGCTAAAGGTGAAAAAACAGGCCCGGTAGAACAGCCGACCGGTTTTTACATGTTGCGGCTTACGAAAATAACCCCAAAAAGAATGCCTGATTTGGAGGAGATACGCAAAAAAGTTGAGACTGCGTACAAAAGGGGTGAAGGAAACCGTATTGCCAAAGAAAAGGCCGCGGAGATTCTTAATAAACTGCAGGCAGGGGCAAATATGGATGACGTGGCAAAAGGAACAAAACTCAAACCCCATGAAAGCGATTATCTGCGCAGAAACGAAAAGATGGAAAATGAGCCCGCCAGCTCTCAATTGATAAAAGCAGCATTGAAAATGAAAAGCGGACAGTACGACTTGCTGGAAAGGATGAATAACAGTTACATAATGAAGCTCACGGATAGAAAATTACCGGACGAAGCCGGCTTTGACGATCAACGCGAAGCGATCAGGAAAAAACTTCTGGAACGCAAAAGAAACGACGCTGTTTCTTCATGGAAAAAACATATCCGCGCGGACGCCGAAGCAAAGGGAATCGTCAAAGTGGAAGTTGATTTACTTTGATGGCGGTAGTCTGGAAAATGCCATCTTCTCATATTATCAGGATTATGATATAAAATCGTGTGATGGAAAACTGTATTTTTTGCAGAATTGTAAAAGGTGAAATAGAATCCAACTACGTTTACAAAGGCGAGAACGTTATTGGCATTGAGGATAAATTCCCACAGGCTCCCAAGCACTACCTCCTTGTATCCAAAAAACATATTCAGGATATAACCAATCTCACGGACGATGACGACGAGACGATTACGGAGATGTACCGTGCCGTAAAAAAAATTGCGGAAGAAAAAAAATTAACCGATTTGGGATTCCGAACCGTCATCAACCAGGGGGTCCACGGAGGACAGACAATCTACCATCTCCATATGCACATTATGGGCGGCCGCCGCATGTCCTGGCCTCCGGGATGATTTTTTACCGCCGCGCAATCAGCATAGGTCGTAAACCTGTAAGGAAGGATTGATAATATGGGATTCCTGAAAAAGTTCATGCCGCTATTTCTTGCGGTTTTTATGGCGTTCGGCTGCTCGGGCAGCCCAGAGAAAAAACTCGGCCATCACATGAAAAGGGGCGAGAATTACTTAACCTCTTCGCAGTACAGGGAAGCCGTAATAGAGTTTAAAAATGCCGTCAAGGCGGTGCCGCAAAATCCGCAGGCGCATTATAAACTTGCTCTTGCTTATTCCCGTCAGGGAAGCTCTCTAAACCTGCGCCATGCCTTCAAGGAATTTAAAAAAGCGGTGGAGCTTGATCCCGGCATTATGGATGCCCAGTTAAAGCTGGGGGAGTTGTATTCCCTCTCGGGCCAGTTCGACCTGGCGCTTGAAAAAGCGGATATGATCCTTCAAAAGGAACCGCAAAATCTTGACGCCATAGTGCTTAAGACAAGCGCCCTGCTGGGGAACAGGGAGCCAAAAAAAGCCGTCTTGATTATGGAAAAGGCGCTTGTCGAGAATCAGGACTCATTGAAAGCGCACATGACCATGGCGAGCGTATATATCGCTAACGGGGATACATCCCTGGCCATTGAAACCTACAAAAAGGCGATGTCCGTTAAAAGCGGAGAGAGCGGACCCAGGCTTGCGCTGGCCGCTTTATACGACAAGGAGGGAGATAGTTCTAAAGCCGAAAAAGAGTTGAAAGACGCCCTTAAGCTGAACCCCCGAAACAAGCCGACGCTTTTTGCGATGGCCAATTTTTACGTATCCAAAAAGAATTTTAACAAAGCAATAAAAACCCTTGAAAATATCATCTCTCTTTATCCCGAAGAACCCGAACATTACGTGAAACTTGGGAATTTTTATATCGCGAACAACAAAACCGACGAGGCTAAAAAGAGCTTTCAACGCGGTCTGGATAAGCAGCCCAAAGCTGTTATTCTCAAAAAGAGGCTTGCGGAACTGCATGTAAATCTCAATGAGTACAAGGAGGCCGCAGAATACGTAGACGAGATTTTAAAAAACAGCCCCAAAGACTTTATAGGTCTATATCTGCGGGGGAGGCTGCGCCTTTCGGAAAAGAAAATCAACGAGGCGATCCATGACTTGGAAGAATCCATAAAAGCGGAACCCGGCTTCCCCGGCTCCCGTTACTATCTTGGTCTGGCTTACATAGCCACCGGCAAAGCCCAGAGCGCCAAGTCGGAACTCGCAGAGGCAACCAGGCTCGCGCCCGGCATGGACAAGCCCAGGCTGGCGCTGGCCGGATTGTATCTACGCGCACAGGATAACGATCTTGCGCTTGAGGAGGCAAGCAAGCTGCTGGAGAAAAACCGTTTCCACCCCGGGGCGAATCTGATTGCAGGCGATGTAAAACTCCGGCAGAGCAAACCGGAAGAGGCGGCCGTCCATTTCAAAATCGTAATCGAGGAGGCTCCAAAGGATCCCAGGGGATATGCCAGGCTCGGACTGGTATACAAAAGCATTGGTGAAAACAAAAAGGCCATCGAGCAGTTTGAAAAAGCGCTGTCGATAAACCCCGATCTGACAGACGTTCTGGGCATGATAACGGCTATCTACGTCGCGGAGAAAAACACGCAAAAAGCCGTTAAAAGGGTAAGGAAACAGCTGGAGCTTTCCCCGAAAAACCCCGTCATGCATCTGCTTATGGGACGGCTCTACACGCTTTCAAAGGAGTTCGGCAAAGCCGAGGAATCATTTGAAAAAGCCATCGAGATAAAGAACAGTTTCATAGGCGCGTATATCGATCTCGGAAAACTGTATACGCAGCAAGGGTCGACGGATGAGGCAATAAAAAAGTACAAGGAAGCAATCGCGTTAAAACCGAACGTGATCTTCCCTTATATGCTGCTGGGCGTTATCTATGAAAACAGCGGCAAGTTCGACGAGGCCATTAAAAACTACGAAAAGGTTCTTGATATAAACTCGGATTTCGCTCCCGCGGCCAACAACCTTGCGTGGCTATACGCCGAACACGGCGGGAACCTGGACGAAGCGCTTTCACTGGCCATGACCGCCAAGGAAATGATGCCGGACAGCCCGTCGGTATCCGACACGCTGGGATGGTTGTATTACCGTAAAGGCGCATACCTTAAAGCCATATCGCTTATAAACGAAAGCCTGGAAAAACTCCCCGAAAATCCCGATATTCATTTTCACCTGGGGATGGCTTACTATAAGAAGGGAGATATGAAACTTGCGGGAGAGGCGCTTAATAAATCCCTGAAGTTAAACAAGAAGCACTCAGGCGCGGACGAAGCGCGAAAGGTATTGAAAGAAATCAAGATGTGAGACCTGTGCAAAACTCACGCAACCGCTATTGTTAAAACTAATGCCCCTGCCCTATCCTCGCGCTTTCATATTGGAAAACGGCGCGCCCTGTCGTTTAATATGAGAAGGTAACTGTTTCGGAATTCCTATGGGTAAAAAACGTAATAAAGAAAAGCCGCTGAAGTTGAAAAGCGATCAGAAACCTCACAACCTCCCGCGCACCACGGAAAATGAAATAAGCGACTATTCGCATCACCTGACATCCCAGATAAAACGTCTGGCGGATATTGGAATTGCGCTTTCCGCGGAACATAACCTCGATAAACTTCTGGAAGCCATACTTGACGAGGCGAGGCGGTTTACCGGAGCGGATGCCGGAACGCTGTATCTGCTGGAGGACAAGAAACTGAATTTCAAGATACTGCAAAACGACACTCTTGCCGTAAGGATGGGCGGTACGTCCGGCGAGACTGTCACGCTTCCGCCGGTACCGCTCAACAAATCGAACGTTTCCGCATACGTGGCCATGATCGGCGAATCGGTAAACATACCGGACGTTTACGAGGCGGAGGGTTTCGATTTTACAGGGCCGCGCAAGTACGACAGTGAAACGGGTTACAGATCAAAATCCATGCTGGTGGTGCCGCTTCGAAGCCACGAGGATGAAACGATAGGCGTACTTCAGCTTCTTAACGCCAAAGATCCCAGAACGGGGGAGGTCATACCGTTTTCGGGCAATTTCGAAGACCTTACCAGATCGCTTGCATCACAGGCGGCGGTGGCGGTCACCAACGCAAAACTGATACGGGATATGGAAAAACTCATCTATTCCATAGTTACGGTCATGGCAACCGCCATCGACGAACGCTCGCCCTATACGGCGGGACACATAAAACGGGTAGCGCAGCTTGGCGTCCTTATGTGCGAGGTCATCAACGAAACCGGCGAAGGGTGTTTCGCAAACATGCACTTTAATGAAGACGGTATGAACGAAATGATGCTAGCCGGCTGGATGCATGATATAGGTAAAATAACTTCCCCCACGCACATCGTGGATAAAGCCACAAAACTGCAGTCGATATTCGACCGTATAGACCTTATCGAAAACCGCTTCATGCTTATTGAAGCTCTGGAGCGCAACGGCTGGTTGATACGGAAGATGAAAATGATAAGGGACTCCGTATCGCTGGAAAAAGTCGCCGAGCAGGAGAAAACGGCAGAAAAAAATATAACGCTCATCCGCGATGAAATCGACTTTCTGAAATATTTAAACAGCGGCGGCGAATTCGTGGATGACGAAAAATTGGAACGGGTTAAGGAGATCGGTAAGAAGACGTTTAGATTTAACGGTAATCTCATGGGCTATCTGACAAAAGACGAACTGGAAAACCTGCAAATCCGTAAGGGGACGTTACTGGACTCCGAAAAAAAAATCATGCAGGACCACGCGGCCCTGACCATAAGGATGCTCGAAAAAATACCGTTTACGAAAAAACTCGCCAACGTGCCGCGCTTCGCGGGAGGACATCACGAAGCGCTGGACGGAAGCGGTTATCCGCAAGGTATCAAGGGTAAGGATATACCCATGGAAGCGCGTATACTTGGGCTTGTGGATTTCTATGAAGCGCTTACGGCATCCGACCGCCCGTACAAAAAAGCCATGCCCATGGAAAAGGCGCTGGTAATTTTGAAGTCCGAAGCCGAAAACGGGAAGCTGGATAAGGACCTTTTGGATCTGTTTATTAATGCGAAGGTGCACGAAAAATTCCTTGCGGCGCAAAAATCGAATAAACAGCCGGCGGCTCCTGAATTAGGAGCCGGTACGGGCACGCGCAAAAAACCGAAACAACGCCGCAGGGGTTGATGAAGGATTTCCTCCAAAACGTTTTCAGATTCTTGCTCTGTTTTCCGGCGGATGTCCTTTACAGGGTTTTTTACCGTTCACGCTGCATAGGGTTTGAAAACATACCGAAATCGGGCGGCGTTATCATCGCCTCGAATCACGTATCCAATATGGAGACAATCCTGATCCCCTACATGTGCATAGAGCGTTTCTCTTCGCGCAGGTTCTGGAGCCCGGGGAAAGTAGAGCTTTTCCGTTTTGCACCGCTTCGGCGGCTTTTGTTCATGTGCCGGTCGTTCCCGATCAAACGCAAGCGGGATTACGCCGCAATGAACAAAATATCGAAGCTGGCGTCAAGCGACGTGGTTATGCTTTTCCCGGAAGGAACCCGCTCTAAAGACGGCAGGCTGCAAAAAGGCAGGCCGGGAGTGGGAAAAATCATCTACGACTCAAAAGCTGCGGTAATTCCAACGGCGGTTTTTAATACGCAATACTGTATGCCCGCGCACGCATGGTCGCCCAACATTCTCCTGCCGCTTGCCGTTGTATTCGGCAAACCGCTCGACCTCCGGCGCTGTTTCGGGATGCCTGCAGGCAGAGAAGCCTACGAAGCCATAGTCAATGAACTGATGAATGCGATAGCGGATATACAAAAAGAGTACGCCCATCTCGACAGTCCCCCTAAACGGCTTTTAAAGGGAAACTCAAAATGAGTGTGGGTTCCCGCGTTGCCGGAGTTGACGAAGCGGGCCGCGGACCGCTGGCGGGGCCGGTGGTGGCGGCGGCGGTTATTTTGAGTAGTGAAAATAAAAATAATATAAAACCTCCGTATCCGCTGCGGGATTCCAAAGTACTTTCCCCGCAACGCAGGGAGCGGATATACGAATGGTTGAAGTCGAGCGGCGCCGCTATCGGGGTGGGCGTTGTTCTGCATGACGAAATAGACCGCATAAACATACTCAGGGCCTCGCTGCTTGCGATGAAAAAAGCCGTGTACCGCATCAGGCCGTTACCGGAAATGCTTTTGATAGACGGCATTTTCACGCTCGACGTAAACATGCCGCAAAAGGCGATAGTGAAAGGCGACAGCAAGGTGGAAGTTATCTCAGCGGCCTCGATAGCCGCCAAGGTAATCAGGGACCGTATAATGAAAAGTTATCACGGCATATACCCGCGATACGGGTTCGACAGGCACAAAGGGTATCCCACAAGGGCGCATAAAAATGCTATCCTTCTCCATGGGCCAAGTCCCATCCACCGTATGACGTTTAAGGGGGTTAAGCCGGTTTGATAGAACTTTTTGACAGGGTGAGAAGCAGACTGGACGCGCTCCGCTTTGGCCGCGACGGTGAGAAGCGCGCGGTACGCTGTCTTGAAAAAAAGGGCTACGGGATAATAGAAAGGAATTACCGCTGCCGGTACGGCGAGATAGACATCGTGGCGCGCAGCGGCGATACGCTGGTATTTTGCGAAGTAAAGGCCAGAAGCAGCCGGACGTTCGGCAAAGCGCTTGAAG
>BTTC01000029.1:0-11796 GCA_036244935.1 bacterium
AACAACAAAACCACCGGCATATACTCTTAATACAAAACCTGCCGCAATTGATATTACGTCAATAACAGTCTTTGATTTCAAATAAAATGAATATAAAAGGTTATTCGCAAAGTAAGCAATGAGCACTAGAAAATATCCTGCATTAAGAAAATACCCGAATGTTAATGAAATCAGCAGCAAGATCGTCAATAAGAATATGGCTGATGAAATCGAGATACTCCCGAATGCAATGGGTCGCAAACGTTTTTCCGGGTGGTTCCTGTCCGACTCGACGTCAGCAATATCGTTAAGAATGTATACCGCGCTTGAAATAAGGCAAAACAAGAATACGCCGGCTAATGATTTAACGAGATACTCATTAAATCCAAACCTCGCTCCAACAAGAAAAGGAGCGAATACAAAGAAGTTTTTTACCCAATGCTTTATTCGGATAGTTTTTAATACAGCAGTTATCACTTTATGTTACGCTTCTCATCATTTCCATCAATTATTTATTTCCATACCTTTGCGTCAAATATTATTGACAAATTGGCGGGTATCAACACATGGAAAAGAATACAGCGTTTCTGTCCTTTTCATAGCATAGTTTTGCCTGTGTATCTCCCGCAAACAAAAGGACTCCTTTATAATAAAACCTGCCCCCTGCATCATACTTACGTGTGCGCATTCTGACAAGGTGGATGAACTTGGGGCAGCGCCCCAGTTTGAAAGTTGTAAATTCGCTGATCCCCCAAAAATCCGGTTCACGGCAAAAATCTCCTCCCCTTATGCCCACGCAAGGGGAAGATTATTGCAAAAACCACTTTATTCACGGGTATATCTATTCAAACTGAAACACTACTACGGAATCGGTGACGATTTTTCTCAAATCGACAAACTTTCGGAGTTGGAAAAACGAGCCAAATAGAGCCGTAATTATTTTCCTTCAAAAAATGGGTTTTGTGGTAAGCTGTCTGAAGTTTTTATTATCTAACTTAACCGTATTGTTAGGGGGCAAAGAATGGCTAAAGCGATGACCAAATCTCAAATCATTAACCACGTCGCGGAAAAAAATGGGCTGACCAAAAAAGCTACGACGGAATTGGTAGACTCAATTGTGCAGCTTGCTTACAAGGAAGCGAAGAACGGCTTCACTCTGCCGGGACTCGGCAAGCTGGTTCTTGTCAACCGCAAGGCAAGGATGGGCCGCAATCCCCAAACCGGCGAGGCGATAAAGATACCGGCCAAGAGAGTTGTAAAGTTCAGGATCGCGAAGGCCTGCAAGGACGCCATCGTCGGACCAAAAAAGTAATAACCCATCGCTGCTTAAACTGATCTAGAAAAAACTGTTTCTCGGCCTTCCCTCTTCGGGGGGAAGCCGCGGGTTGAGTGTTTACCCCGCATCCTCCTTACCTTAAGATATGACTATGTTCAAAATTGTCTCCACGGCCCAAATGCGCGAGATCGACCGCAAAAGCACTGAAGAATACTTTGTTCACGAGACGATCCTCATGGAAAACGCCGGTCTTGAGTCCATGTATTTTCTGGAAGAATCGATGGGCGGACTCGACGGCAAAAGGATAGGCATATTCTGCGGAAAAGGAAACAACGGCGGCGACGGGTTTGTGCTGGCGCGTCACCTCCATCTAAAAGGCGTTGATGCAGTCGTGTACCTTCTGGCGGATAAGAAGAGTCTGAAAGACGGCTCTATGAAGAACATGAAAATCTTTGAACGGATGGGCGGCAGGATAAACGAGCTGGCCGGCTCGACCGGTGCGACCGGCTCGACCGGTGCGACCGGCTCGGAACTTGAAAAACAGGTCAGCGCAATACGCCACTCCCATGCGCTGGTAGACGCCATTCTCGGCACGGGACTCAATTCCGAACTAACGGGAATATACAAAACGGCCGTTGAGGTTATAAACGACCGCAGCTGTTTTTGCCTTTCTCTGGATATACCCACCGGTATCGGATCCGACAAGGGCGCGGTTTACGGTCTGCATGTACGCGCGGATGCAACGATAACCTTCGGTTTCCCGAAAACCGGGATGGTTTTTTATCCTGCCGCCAATTCAATAGGCCGGCTGAAAGTGGTGAACGTAAGCTTTCCACCGGCCGTACTGGAGGAGTCCGGTTGCGAGGCGTATTTACTGGATAAGGAGTGGGTAAATAGAAAACTTCCAGCGCGTCCGCCGGATGCTCATAAGGGGCTGTTCGGCCATGCCGTTGTTGCGGGAGGGTCGACCGGTATGGGAGGAGCGCTTGGCCTTTCGGCTTTGTCGGCACTTAAGGTCGGCGCGGGACTCGTAACGGCGGCCGTACCCAAGCCGCTTAGCCTGCAGTTCGAGTTGGTGATAAAAGAAGTCATGTCTTACCATCTCGGCGCTGATCTGGGGAAACCGGAAAACGCGCACGTGCTGACCGAGTTCTGCCGCGACAAGTCGGCGCTCCTGATAGGGCCCGGCATGAGGCGCGGAGCGGGTTTGACCGACTTGATGTACAAATTGATCAAGTCCATAACAGTTCCGCTGGTAATTGACGCCGACGGATTAAACAACCTCGCCCCCGTGAAAGATGTTTTGAAAAAAGCTGAAGCGCCGGTGATAATAACCCCTCACCCCGGCGAGATGTCGCGTCTTACCGGTCAATCGGCAGAGCGGATAAACGAAGACAGGCTTGCCGCCGCAAAAAGTTTTTCGGCGGAATTCAACTGCATAACGGTACTCAAGGGCGCGCGGACCGTTATAGCCGCGCCGGACGGCAGCGCATACGTGAACCCCACGGGCAACCCGAATCTGGCGACAGGCGGTACTGGAGACGTGCTTGCGGGAATGATTACCGGGTTCCTGGCGCAGCGCGTCAAGCCTTTCGATGCGGCGGCTCTTGCCGTATTCATCCACGGCCTTGCAGCCGAGATATATACGGAAGCCGAAAACGACTGCTCTATGACCGCGTCCGACCTTTTGGATTTCATTCCGAAGGCGGTTACCCGCATATCACGCTAGCGGTTAAGATAGCCTTATGGCACGTATCTCATCCATAGATACCCTTTTTTGCTTCATGCTGTCGTTTGCCGCCATCGGCGTTTTCCAGTTCGCCGTTGCGAACCTTTTCGGGATAATGCCATCAATAGCCCTCGGCGCTTTTTGTCTTGCCATATGGATCACCGCCGCCGGTTGGGTGTTAATAAAAAACCGCCCGTGGGAAACGGTATCGAAAACCTGGCTTTTGCTATTTGCCCTTATAGCGCTTTTTACGTTCTGGATCGGCTCCATGCCGCCCTATTTCCGCGACGACCTTATTGTCCATCTGGCAATACCGAAACAGATCCTCGGCGCGGGCGAGTGGAGCATTCCCGGATTCCAGTCCGCGGCTGCAAGACCCAACTTCCTTTTGCCCGTCAACATGATTTTCGTTGCGGCCGGGCAGGATTGGGCCGTATCGTATATCCCGCTGATCTTTTTCCTGTCTACCGGTTTTTTGCTTTATCAATGGATAAGGTCGGAGTTCGGCCACCCATGGGCTTTTTGCGGAAGCATGACGCTGCTTACGCTGCCGCTTTTTTTTCGGCTTTCAACAACGGCCTACAACGACGCGGTGGTGATGTTTTTCGCCAGCGCCGGTATGTACTACCTGTACGCATATCTCAGGGAAGGGGTATATGACAATGCTGTCCTTTTATCGCCTTGCGGCAAGAGGAAGAAAAGTGCGGTCGGCGGCCTTATCAGTGAGTCAAGGTATAAAAATGCCGTCTGGGGCGCGGTGGCGCTTGCCGCCGGATGCGCGGTTAAATATAACGCGGGGCTTTTGTTAAGTATCGCCTTGATCGCCGTATTCGCGCTGGATGGCATAACGTATAAAAAGATCAGAAATCACGCAAGGATAGCGGCCGTTTCGGTTATTGCTGTTTTGCTTTTTTGCGGCCCGTGGTGGGTGCGTGAATCGCTTATCGCCTACCCCCCAACTCACAAAAAAGCCACGTCCGGCATCGACGTTGAAGTAGATGTGGAGTTGGGAATGCCGATCAGACAGCGCATGGTGTTTTGCGGAGAATCATGGCCGAAAGCGCTGTCCGCACCGGTGAGGCTTTTTTTTACAGGCAGGGAGGGCGGCGGCTGCAGCTTCGACGGCAGGCTTAACCCTTTTATACTGATTTTCGGAATCGCCGCGCTTTTTTTTCGGTATAAGCCTCCTTTCAGGTTCCTGATTTATTCCGTGGTGTTTTATATGGCCTCCGCTTCACTGCTGATAAACGTCGTTGCGAGATATTTTTTGCCGGTTTTGCCCGCGTTAATTTTTCTGGCCGTTTCATTTTTATCGTCGCTTGCCGCATCGCCGCGCGCCGGTGGAAAACCGGTTGCGCTGTTTTTTGCCGCTGCGATGCTTTTGTACAACCTGATGGGCGGCGCGAAAGCGGCGGCGGGTTTCGACGGCTGGGATTACCTTAAGGGGCGGGAATCGGCAAAAGCTTTCCTGTCGCGGAAGCTGCCGCATCACGGGGCGATTGAGTACGCAAACCGCAACCTTTCTGAAAAGGACTTGATATATTTTGCTTTTCTGGGCAACCGCGTTTATTACAGCGATGTGCCTTATGTCTATGACCCGTTCTGGTCCGGCGCGACCCTGATGAAAATTTTTACATCAGGCAAAACGGGCGAAGAAATTATGAAAGCCTTTGAACGGCGTGGAATAACGCACTTGTTGTATCATAGAGGTATCATGAGGAGATTTTTGCGGCAAAACCGGCTGGATGAAAACTTTACTAAAAATCTCGAGGAGTTTACCAAAACCTTGTACGAGGATCAAAACTCGGCCCTGCTTGAGTTCAAATAAAATGTTAATACGAATAACCACATTTGTCACAGCCGCATTTTTAGCGGCGGTCTTAACGGCCGGATGCGACACCCCCTCTAGCGCTCCTGATCCCATTATGGATGGCAACGGCGGCTCTGGTGGAGGCGGGGGCGGCAATACCGGCGGAGGCGGTACGGTCGGAGGTACATGTACAAGCGGCAGCAGCAGCGGAACCGACGCCGGTAGCGCAACTATAAGCGGCAAGGTGGAATACGAGGATAAACCGTTCAATAAAAACGGGTTTACCGGTGCAATCTCTAACATGCCGGTGCGTAGAGCGATTGTACAGGCAGTGGACGCAAGCGGCGCCATTCTGGTGGAAACCGAAACCGACGCGTCGGGAAATTACACGGTTGGCTTCGCCTATACATCCGGCGCGGTTTGCGTACGCGCACTTACCGATGGAGCGTCGCCGTACGCAGCAACGGTGAAAGACTTTCGTGACGACTCAATTTACGCAGTGATATCAGGCGACCTCGCCGCCTCGCTGCCTGGTACGCTTAGCAATCAAAACCTTCTCGCTGATAAGGACGACGTGGGGCAGGCCTTCAACATATTCGACCAGATGATTACGACGCAAATTAATTTGCAGACCTTTTCCAGCGCATCACTCAACCAGATTGATGCCTACTGGCACGACGGCGCAACCGATGGCACCTACTACTGGCCGCAATCCGGCGTTCCTTCCATTTTTTTGCTGGGGACTACCAGCGATTCGGATACCTACGATGACACGGTCATACTCCACGAGTTGGGTCATTATGCGGCGGCCTCGTACTCTCAGGACGACTCGCCGGGTGGACCACATGCGCTTACCGGACAATACGACCTTCGCCTGACGTGGTCCGAGGGATGGGCAACCTTCTTCGGCCAGTTGATGCGGGATATTGCGGGTCAAAGTAGTCCCGAGGTTTATGTTGACACCTCAAGCGGCGGTATAACCTCGTTTTTCTTTGAGATTGAAACACCGTTCCCAGACGGAAAAGGAGCGGATAACGAGGTGGCTGTCGCTGCCGTATTATGGGATATCTACGATTTACAAAACCCACCCAACGCGGCTTATAACGATTCCGATTCCCTTTCGCTGGGATACGGCGAAATATGGGATATCGTAGACAACCGGCTCCCCACCTTTGACGTCGTCACCTTTGAGGCGTTCTGGGATTCGTGGGAAGCGAATGTACAGTCGGGACAGCTCGCGCCCCCGCTGACGGACAGGGATATAAGATACAGCGCCGACGTGTATGAGGACAACGACGATTCGACTATAAACGCAAGAACCGTAACCGCCGGAATTTCGGAGAATCACACCTTCTTCCCGGCGGGGGACAAGGATTATGTAAAAATCAACGCAGCCAACGGGCTCACGTATACCTTTGTAACAGATAATCTCGGCGACGGCGCCGACACGCTGCTGACGCTTTACGACTCGAACGGCACAACGCAACTCGACCAAAATGATGACGACTCCAGCCTGGATTGCACTACAGGGTCCGCGCCTTCCACCATTCCCTGTCTTGCCTCGAAGATTACATGGACGGCCAACGCCACGAAAACCGTTTACCTCCTTGTGGAGTCGTACAACCAGACAAGCCCCATAGTATCAAATTACGGTTATTACACGCTGAGCATCTCCGCACAGTAAACAAAATCAGTTCCGCGATGGGGCCTTTTTTATAACATCGCATAGTACGGGCAGGATTTCCTTCCAGTCCGAAATAATGGCCGCAAGCTCGTATTCCAGCAGGTCCGCGAGGGTTACCCAGTCCTTGTTTACCTGCATATCGTGAAGCCTGTTAAAAACATCCAGCAGTGCGGTTTCTTTTTCGGCAACCGGCGATGAACGCCAGGTTATGGCTTTTAGGTCGAGCGCGTTCAAAGCCTTGATTTTGTCTATCACGTTTATGAATACCTGAAGAGCTTCCACGCAGCCGACGAAATGCCTGTTGGCCTCGGTTTCATCTTCCAGACGGAACTTGTCCGCGCTTTCGTGAATTGATGTTATGATGCCGTCCAGAAACTCACCCATGTTCTCGAAAATGCGTATGGACAGATCGCGCGGTTTTTCGGTTTTTATCTCAATAGTTGATACGCCCTCAACCGTCCGGCTTTCGATTTTTCCGCGTTTCTCATCAGAAATAACTTCGCCGTTTATCGAAATTTCCGTAATGAATTCCTTCTCGGCGAAGCGTTCCTTGACTACCTTTTCCAGAATGCCGCCGATGGTAGAGCAATCCTCGAAAGTAAAGTTTATGTTATTGTTATTTATTTTCAAGATCATGGTTTTCTCAACTATCGCCAACTTTCCCTCACCCTATCATGGATTGACGCACCCGACAAATTTTTCGCCGTATTGCGTAACTCCGCGCTCCCTACCCCATACATCCAGCATCCGCGCCATTTCCCGCGCCGAGTCCCTCATGCCAGCGTAAAGAAGCCGGGTTTTTTCAAACATTATCTCAAGGCCGCTGTCGGTAATGTTCTGCTTTCCCCTGTCGAATAAAGCAACCAATGGCATAAGCTCCTCGTGCGTGTGCGCCAAAACCGCAATCTTACGGTCAAAATCCTGTATGGCGGCGGCGCACTTTTTAACTCTGTCCAGCTTGCCTTTCATGTAATCGCTTTTCACGCCGGATACGAACTCCATCGCCTCACCCGCAGAGCTTTCGAGTTTTTCAAAAACCCTGCGTTCCTTTTCAATCCACTTTAACGTTTGGTCTTCAGGCCAATCAATAAAGTTGCGTTTGAGATAGCCCATCCAGTAGTTGTCATCAAGAGTTTCAACGCCGGGCCGGACGAAAAGATAACGGTACATCCTCGAAAATATTTCTGTTTCACGCAGCCTCTCTTTTTTCAGCGGCATAAGGTCTATGAATCCCGGTTCATCAAAATAATTCGTATAAAGCCGGGTAGTGGTAAAGCGATCCGGTTTCATGTTTGTGTTTATGCTTATGAAAGGCTCGGAGTGATTCGTCACTTCCGGCAAAATGTCGGCGGCGTCCGCCACGTCTTTCGGGCTTATGCGCTCCAAGCAGGCGTAATGAGGACATATGGAGTTGTGCGGACACGGAAAGCAGGATATATCCGGCTCTATTACGATGCTGCCTTCAGAACATGGCCCGGTTTCGGCGGAATACGCATGCGCCAGAAAAAGCGCCACAACCGGTGTCCCCACGGCGGCGGCTATATGCATTGTAACGGTGTCGTTCGTAACCAGAAGGTTGCACCTCTTGACAAGGCCGATCAGTTGTTCAAGCGTGGTTTTACCCGCAAGATTCACGGCGGGCGTCTTCATGTGAGAATCGACTTCATCCACCAGTTCCTTTTCCGGTTCCGCGCCGAAAAGCAAAATCCTTGCGCCTTTCCTTTCCGCAATCATGTCCGCCGCGGCGGCGAACTTTTCCGGCGGCCAGCGCCTTACCTTCAGGCTTGCTCCCGCCTGGAGGCCGATGATTTTTTCGCCGGGTAAAATTCCATGTTCGCTTAAAAACGGTTTCAACGCGGCGGACGGTTCTTCGTGGTTTATCAAAAGCCGACGCCCGTCTGGTTTTACGCCGCCGCCGAGTTGGTAGATATCCACAAGGTTGAAACTGTTATAAAGCCTGAACGCAACGAAAGTGTTAAAGTACATGAGCCACGGATCGTTTATTACCTTGAATCCATCCGGCGTGGAGCAAACGCCGCGCACGTTGCGGATGTCAAGCGCCTTGCCGATAAGAGCCGAGAGTTTTGAATGAGACAGATTTACCATCATGTCGAAGTTTTGGGCCTTAAGACTATCAATCAAGCCATCGAGATAGCGGTAAACATCGAGGTATGACGTGTTGCCGTCGTCGGCCTCAATGAACTGCTTTACGTCGAAAACGATACGGTTGTCGATGTCCGCCAGATGCTTCAGTATACCCGCAAAGTGAACCTCCCCAAGCAGCGTCAGCTCGCACCCCGGATATTGCCTTTTAAGACCGGTTATGAGAGGCGTTGATTGTATAAGGTCTCCTAAACGGGTAAGGTTCAGAACTAAAATTTTCTTCATTTATTCAGGTATCTGCAATTGGTTCATCATGAGTAAAATCAGCTCCGCCCGGTCAAGCGCGCCGTTTCCGCCGTTGATTTTTTCTACCGCCTTTTCAATATTAAATTTTTTAATTGGATTAAAATTTTCCAGAAACTTCACTAGTTCTGCGTCATCCGCGCCTTCTTCCATCATATTTTTTACGACGTTGCGTGGGTACTTTTTCTCGGCTCCTCCACCCAGCGAATCTCCTTCGTTCAAAATAATTATTTTTAAAAGCTCCTCCATCCTGTACTCAAACGTGTGGTCTTCAAGAACCCGCTTTCTGCCCGCCTGCGCTATCTTGCGTCTATCGTCCTGCCGGCCAAGATAATATTCCACCTTCTCTCTTAACTCCGCGAGAGTGGAGAAAGTTTCTATTTCCCTTCCGGGCTCCATAAGGGGCGGAAGCTCGTCGCGGTTATCCACCAGCGAAAAACCGCCGCAGGCCGCAATTTCGAATACGCGGGGATTAACGAAATCACCTACCGGGTCGATGCCCGCGTGCATGGTAGAGCTGTGGAGGTTAAGGTTTATTCTGGACGCGCTGAAAATTTTTATATACTCGCCCGGTTCAAGCCTGACGTTTTTATTTTGCAGCCTTAAGCCGACTTCGCTATTAAGGTCCCACTCTGTTCCCCATACCTTGAAATCGTAATCCAGCAACCCGTGAAAAAAATGCTGCCGGTTGGGGTAGCCCGCGCCCATGAATGAAAGGTTCGAGCCGTAATGCTCCCTATCTGCAGCGTTTAACCTAAGCGGCCTGTGATGCGCGGGTGAGGCCGCCTGCGGCAGATACGAAACGTTACGCACGTGCGCTGCCTTGAGCTTTTCAAAAAACTCGCCGCGCTGGATTGTAAAAAAATAATCGCACATAGGCGCAATCTCTTCCCAGTATTTCATTGAATGGAAGTTTTCGACGAACCAGTAGGCAATCGGCGTCTTGAGTTTTTTAAGCCGCTGCATCGCCGAAATCTCCAGCGGCGCCTGCGCCATTACCACAATAAGATCCGGTTTTATGTGGTCCGCCCTTGCAGGGACGGCCTCGCCAAGCATGCCGGAAAAGATCGATTTGAGCTGCCGGCGGTGTACGTCGTTAGACGTTACTCCATCAAGTTTCAAATACGCGGGGGCGAATTCAGAAGCGTCGAAAAGCGAAACATCAACGCCGAGGTTCTCCAACGCGGCGGCAGCGTACCTGAATGTAGTTTCCGAGCCGCCGTAAATCGGCCCAACAAGCATTACGCGCAATCCTTTTTCGCGCAGATAGGAACGGACGACGAAGGCGGATTCGATTTTCAGAAATTCCGATTCAAAAAACCGCAGGTACGGGCGATGTATCAAAAGACATCCGTTTTTCAGGTCGGCATTACGAATCGCTTCAACAAAGCCGCTCCCAACAACGATCCGGCATCTTTCTATGACGTCGGCAATGTCCGCATTATCAACGGCGGATCGGAAAATTTCTTCAGACGGTTCAAAGACCGTAAGCTCGACGCCGTTATCCATTAAACTCCGAAGATGATGAGCGTAACCCATTCCGAAAACCCATGCCTTTTCAACGTCAGATGAAAACTTTTTTAAGGTATTTACAAAACGGGCGGCTTCCTCTTCCGGCTTGTAAAGCGAATGGAAAGCCGTGCCGCGATATCGAAAAACAGGCAGCGACGACTTTGACGTAACGGTTTCCACGCCGTCATTACCGCCCGATTCATAAAGTTCAAGGAGGTCGGGCCGGAGCTTGCCTAAAAACGCCAGGTTCTTTTCCCTAATGGACGTCTGCATGCATCCTCGCATCGGAACCTGCGTTAACGCCGATAAGGGGGCGAACATTTTTCTCGAACTCCTTTGTTACCAGATACACCTCTTTGAAAAACAGTTTGTATAATTCCGCGCTTACATATGATTTTTTTTCAGGCGTCGAGGTTTTTATGCCCGACTGCAGCCGCTGAATTTTATTCAGCACGCTTTCAAGCCGCCATTGGTTGATACTTAAGAAATCTTCTTCCTTCATTATTTTTTTAACAAAGCCGATGCATACCGCAGCTCCGTTTTCTGACGCTCCGCCTTCTCCCGCACTGCGCGCCGCGTGTTGTATTTTTTCCGCTTCACGGATACCCAGGGAACAGATCAATTTTATTTCGCGCGCCCTTTCGGCAAGATTTTTCAAACCGTTTTTAACGGTTTTCATATCAACCGGCAGATGCACCGGCGGCGCGCCTTGTATTTTTTTCTTTATGCCGTTATGCCGTCCGCCGTGAACCATCACGGCTTCCTGCAGGCAAAGCCTCTTTGCGCCGTTTATGGCCGCACCGCCTTCCGTGGCGTTGATGCAGTCTATCGATTCCTTTTCTATCTGGATTTCAAACCAGCTTTTCCATGCGGTCATCTTCGGGCTGGAATCCAGCGTGTGGCCGAGGTTGCCCTCGACTGCCTACGTCTCGCTTTTTCTCATCAGGTAAGAGTGCATTTCATCCGTCAAAAGCGGCGCGCCTATGCTGTTATAGATCATCTCCTGCTTGTGTCCACCGCCGGCGTGCGTTCTTCCGCCGGTATAGGCGAGGTCGTTGCCCGCAAGGATTATGGGCGAACAACCCAGGCTGAATGCAAAATCGAACGCCGCCGTCGCCACGGAACCGCCCGTTATGTTTGCGCCCAGGTCGCCGGTAAAACGTTCCAGCCACTTCACCATCGGCTCCGTGTAACTTGTTATCATCATATCTCCCTTGTGCTCCGAAAGTATCAGGGGGTAAGTGACGGGGTTCACCACGAGCGTGTAATCCGAACTGTCAACGCCTTCCAGGTGCGAGTAGTTTTCCATCATGGCGTCGAGCGCCGTTACGAAATGCGGCCGAACACCGTTTTTCACCAATGTTTTCAGCGCGGTGTCCACGCAGATGATAACCATTGAT